>NZ_JAGXJZ010000070.1:0-1132 GCF_019091095.1 Achromobacter sp. GbtcB20
CGAGAAGGCGCGGTTGCCGGATTTGATCCGCAACTTCGTGATCTTCGATGCGGGTTTCAAGAAGGTGCCCCGGCAGCACCAGTACCAGGGCATCAAGGCCGCGCAGAAACGCATTGCCAAACGCGAGGGTGGCGTGATCTGGCACACCCAGGGCAGCGGCAAGAGCATCCTGATGGTGTTGTTGGCCAAGTGGTTGCTGGAGCATGATCCACAAGCCCGAGTTTTGGTGGTGACAGATCGGGACGAGCTGGACAAGCAGATCGAAGGGGTGATGCGCAACGCGGGCGTGATCGGTGCGGAGTCCGCCTCACCGCGCATTACCTCGCGAGCAAACTTCGTGCAGAAACTGGGCGCTACCACGCCGCGCCTGCTATGTGCGTTGATCCACAAATTCGATGCTGCGGACCTCAGTGGCGATCCGCCGCCAATTCACGGGCGCTTTTATGTGTTTGTGGACGAGTGTCACCGCACGCAGGGCGGCAACATGAACAAGCAGATGAAGCGCTGGCTGTCCGATGCCATCTTTATCGGTTTCACCGGAACGCCCCTGCTGCGCAAGGATAAGCAAACGACACGCGATGTATTCGGCACCTATATCCACACCTACAAGTTCCATGAAGCCGTGGCGGACGAAGTAGTGCTAGACCTGAAGTACGAGGCGCGAGATGTGCCGCAGCGCCTGACGTCAAGCAAGGCCATCGATGCTTGGTTTGAGAAGAAGACGCGTGGTCTGAACAAATTCCAGAAGTCCATCTTGCGCAAGCGCTGGGCGACCATGGAAGAGTTGATGAGCGCCAAAGAACGCAAGGACCGCATCGTCGCCAATATCATCGAGGACTTCAGCCTCAAGCCACGGCTCGACAGCAATCGGGGTACGGCTATTCTGGTGGCTGCTTCGATCTACGACGCCTGCCACTATTTCAGGTTGTTCCGGAACACGCACTTTGGCTCGCATGTGGGAGTCATTACGTCGTTTGAGCCGAACCCGGCGGCGATCTCAAGAGAGTCTTCGGGTAGCGATGAACGCTACAAGTACGACACCTACAAGCAGCACGTGTTGCGCGATGGTCAGACCACCAAACAGTACGAAGACGAGACCAAGCGCCGGTTCATCGAGGAGCCGGCCAGCATG
>NZ_JAGXJZ010000700.1:0-253 GCF_019091095.1 Achromobacter sp. GbtcB20
CCTGCCCTTCATGCGCCTCGGCGCGCGGGGAGGCTTCGGCTTCGACTACAGGGCCGGAGGCGGCGGCAGCGGCGGCGTGCCGCTGTCGAAGGTGCCGCCGGACCTGCTGGCCGAGGCCTACGCCGACTACCATGCCGTGGCCGCGGCCACCCAGGGCTTCGATCCGGACTGGCAGCGCAAGATGCCCTGGTAGGAGCGGGATTCACTGCGAGACGACAGACACATGAGCATCGCCAACGACACCGGCGCCCAG
>NZ_JAGXJZ010000701.1:0-253 GCF_019091095.1 Achromobacter sp. GbtcB20
CAAGCTCGCGGGCGACCGCAAGATGGACGACGACCCCGGCTTCTCGCGCAAATAAGCCGCCGGTTTTACCCGCTCCCATAAGCGCCGGCGCCAGCCGGGCTTCCTCAACCGGCTGCCGCGAGGCGGCCGGTTTTTTTTGTCCGCGCGGCTTGCCGCCCGCTTCCCTCCCCCGGTTTTTCTTAGGCTCCGTGTAGGACGAGTCCTTCTCACACTGGGCAACATCGTGGTGTCTTCACACGGCCGCGTCAAGCCC
>NZ_JAGXJZ010000702.1:0-252 GCF_019091095.1 Achromobacter sp. GbtcB20
GGCGGGGGGCTAGGCCGAGCGGGGGGACGCGGGGGGGGGGGTGCCGCCCGGGGCGAAAGCCCCCGCGCGGCGCCCCGCCGTCCGATGGGGTCAGGCGGCTGCGTCCAGCGGCTGGATCTTGCCGGCGGGCTGCCAGAAGACGCTGCCGTCGCGCCCGGTGACGGCCAGCGTGGTCAGGCGCCCGTTCTTGCAGGGCCCGCCCACGCAGACGCCCGTGTCGGGCTGGTAGGTGGCGCCGTGGCGGGCGCACAT
>NZ_JAGXJZ010000703.1:0-252 GCF_019091095.1 Achromobacter sp. GbtcB20
CGAAACGGGCGGCAAGCGGCATGGCGGGCGATCGGCGGCGGAACAGGCGCGGGACGCGCAGGACCGGTAATTATCTATGGAAATCTAAGTTGATTCACGGAAATAGCGCTCGGGGCGCCGTCGCGCAACGCGATGATGTCGGCGCACAACACTTTGACGCGCCGGCCCGTGACGCGCCGGCCCGCTTCGCGTCATGCAGCCAGCGTCGCCCGCAACCACACCGCCGCGATCCGCTCCACGTCCTCGTAGCCC
>NZ_JAGXJZ010000704.1:0-252 GCF_019091095.1 Achromobacter sp. GbtcB20
CCCGCGCTGCGGAACCGTCGGCGAAAGCCGACGAGATCACGGTCACCCTATCGCCTGGTGCGGGGACCGAAGTCAAGATGGACATGGATGGTGGCGACAAAGTCAGCTATGCATGGGAAGCGAGCGGTGGGAAGGTCAATCACGATACGCATGGTGAGCCGTTGAACGGTCCTGCAAACGCATTCCACCGCTACCTTAAGGAAAACGACGTGACCGGCCGTAGCGGCGAACTTACGGCCCAGTTTGCCGGCT
>NZ_JAGXJZ010000705.1:0-252 GCF_019091095.1 Achromobacter sp. GbtcB20
CCTGCGCACCGGCATGACCAACACCGACGGCGTCTACATCGAAGGGCGCCGCATCGACAGCGGCGACTGCAGCGGACCGCGCAGCGCGCGCAACGTGCTGCTGCACCCGGACGTCGACGCGGCCGTGTTCGAGACCGCGCGCGGCGGCCTGCTGCGCGAAGGGCTGGCCTTCGACCGCTGCCAGGTGGCGGTGGTGACCAACGTCGGCGCCTGCATTTCGCCCAACCCCTTGTGCACGGCTTCAAGACGGTC
>NZ_JAGXJZ010000706.1:0-252 GCF_019091095.1 Achromobacter sp. GbtcB20
CAGCAGCAGGATGTCCGGGTCCGAGAGCAGGGCCGGGGCCAGCAACACGCGCAGCTTCCAGCCCGGCGCGACCGCGCACATCGGGCCCTGGTGCAGGTCGGTGCCGATGCCCAGGCCCAGCAGCAGTTCGCCGGCCCGCGCCTCGGCCGAGTAGCCGACGTATTCGGCGACCTTGCCCTCGAGCTCGGCGGCCTTCATGTAGTCGTCGTCGGTCGCCTCCGGATAGGCGTAGATGGGGGCGCGTTCGGCGAT
>NZ_JAGXJZ010000707.1:0-252 GCF_019091095.1 Achromobacter sp. GbtcB20
AGGAAGGTGAGGTCGACAGGGCCTGCAGCGTCGACTCGACGTTCGAGAAATGCTGATCGACGAGGTGCGAAATCGTGCGCGCCATCGTTAGAGAGTTCTCGATTAACTGCAGTTTGCTCTGGTGGTAGGAATACATCAGCAGCCCCACCCCAACTATAGAGGCTGGCACCAGGCATACTGCCATCATGATTGCCAGGCTGGACCTGATCGAAAGCCGAAGAGTCATTGGAGCGAACAAAACAGGAAGCTTCT
>NZ_JAGXJZ010000708.1:0-252 GCF_019091095.1 Achromobacter sp. GbtcB20
CCAAAACGGGCTGATTCGAGTGGAAAAGCGGCAAATTTTTTCAAAAATGGGCCATGAATACACATTCGGGTTGCATCGGTAACTACAAAACGTTACCCTTACACAAATTAGGGTTTATTGGCGCGTGGAAACGATTTAGGAGAACAGCGTTGCCGCCCGGGCGCGCATGGTGAGCGGGCCCCGGCGATTCGAACCACACCACCAGGTCGACTTGAGGGAAAAATGAGTTTGTTGATGAGAGTGCCGTCCAAT
>NZ_JAGXJZ010000709.1:0-252 GCF_019091095.1 Achromobacter sp. GbtcB20
GCGGTGCCTGAAGCGGCCGCCGCACCTGCAGCGCAGCCGACGCAAGCGCCAGCGGCGCCGGCGCCGAAGCGCACCCGTGCAGCCAAGGCCGTCAAGGCCGCGCCGGAAACCCCGTCGCAGGCACCAGAGGCACCACAGGCCGAGACCGCCGTCGTGGCAGTCGCCGCGGCCACCCCGGTCGCCGCCAAGCGCGTACGCCGCAGCAAGGCCGCCGAGCAGGCAGCCGCGCCCGTACCAGCCCCGGCCGAGGCG
>NZ_JAGXJZ010000071.1:0-1120 GCF_019091095.1 Achromobacter sp. GbtcB20
TCTTCCATGTCGGCCTTGCTTAAATGCTTGCCGTTGGCGACCTTGTCGCTCAGGCGCTTCGGCAGCTTCTCGGCCAGGAAGGCGCGGACTTCTTCGCGAAATGCTTCTTCTTGTGGGGTGAAATTCAGATCCATGACTATCCTCAGAAAATCTCGAACAGGCCCGCCGCGCCCATGCCGCCGGCGATGCACATCGTGACGACCGCATACTTGGCCTTGCGGCGGCGGCCTTCCAGCAGCACGTGGCCGGCCAGGCGCGCGCCGGTCATGCCGAACGGGTGGCCGATCGAGATCGCGCCGCCGTTCACGTTCAGGCGCTCGTCGGGAATGCCGAAGCGCTGCTGGCAATAAATGGCCTGCGAGGCGAAGGCTTCGTTCAGCTCCCACAGGTCGATGTCGGCCACCGTCAGGCCGAAGCGCTTGAGCAGCTTCGGCACCGCGAACACCGGCCCGATGCCCATCTCGTCCGGCTCGCAGCCGGCCACGGCCAGGCCGCGGAAGGCGCCCAGCGGGGAAAGATTCAGGCGCTCGGCTTCCTTCGCCTCCATCATGACGCAGGCCGAGGCGCCGTCCGACAGCTGCGAGGCGTTGCCGGCCGTGATGAACTTGTCCGGACCCATCACCGGCGCCAGCTTGGCCAGACCTTCATAGGTGGTGCCGCGGCGGTTGCAGGTGTCCGCATCGACCGTCACTTCGCGCTGCGAGACGGCGCCGGTTTCCTTGTCGGTGACCTGCATGGTGGTGGTGCAGGCGACGATTTCGTCCTTGTAACGGCCGGCGAGTTGCGCTTCCTCGGTCTTGCGCTGCGACTCCGCCGAGAAGCGGTCCTGGGCTTCGCGGCTGATGCCGTAGCGGGCGGCGACGATGTCGGCGGTATCGATCATCGGCAGGTAGAGCTCGGGCTTGTTCTCGAGGATCCACGGATCGATGCCGGAGTCGCCCTTCTCGCGGGTGCGGATCTGCGAGATGCTCTCGACGCCACCGGCGATCACGGCCGGAGCGCCGTCGACGACGATGCGGCCGGCGCCGATGGCGATCGCCTGCAGGCCGGAAGCGCAGAAGCGGTTCACGGTGGTGCCGGCGATCGAGATCGTCAGGCCGGCGCGGATCACAGTCTGGCG
>NZ_JAGXJZ010000710.1:0-252 GCF_019091095.1 Achromobacter sp. GbtcB20
CCGCTGGTGATGGCGCATACCGGCAACGTCGCCAACGACAGCAGCCTGCGCGGGGTGCGCCTTGGCTAGTTTCGACTTCGACCAGGCCGAAGGCCAGCGCCGGATGCTGGCCGGGCCGAAGCCGCGCGTGGTCACCTTCCTGTCGGCCACGCCGGGCGACGACAAGGCCGCGATGCTGGTCAACCTGGGCGCTTCGCTGGCCCAGGCCGGCAACGACGTGATGATCGTCGATGCCTGCCAACGCAGGGATGG
>NZ_JAGXJZ010000711.1:0-252 GCF_019091095.1 Achromobacter sp. GbtcB20
GCGGGTGCGCGCGCCGCTGGTCAGCGGAGCGTCGTTCAAGCCGGGCGCCGTGGTCAATCCGTTCAGCGGCGCCGTGCTGCGCCGACCGATCGACACCGAGGTCGGTCATACCGAAGTGCCGCTGTACCGCAGCAACTTCGGCGACGAGCCGATGCCGGCGGTGCTCGAGGGCTCCTCGCACGACTTCCTGACCGACGCCTTCCGCAGCCAGGGCGACGCCCAGCTGGGCATCATCACGGGCATCCGCTACGG
>NZ_JAGXJZ010000712.1:0-252 GCF_019091095.1 Achromobacter sp. GbtcB20
CCGTCCAGGCCCGCCTGCCTACCATGGGCGCCACCACGCATTGGTGGAACAGAGCGCATTTTGTGCGAAGTTAGCAACATATTCAGCGTTGTAATGCGGAAAACGAATTAGCTTATTCGTTTTTTCACCACGCTGTTTCAGCAAAACAACGGCTGTGTTCGCTTATCGTCCAGTTTTTCCTACCGGCACTCCTTTTCCTTGTCTTTATTTTTGCCCCATGGATAGAATTATTTCGTTCTATTCATGCTACCT
>NZ_JAGXJZ010000713.1:0-252 GCF_019091095.1 Achromobacter sp. GbtcB20
GCAGCTGCACCACCTGGATACTCTTGCCGATGAACAGGCAGGTCACCTCGAGCAGCGCCAGGTCGTCCTGGACGAAGGTGCTGCCGGCGACGTTCACCACGCCGACGATGCGCCCTTCGATCCGAATCGGCGCCGACATCAGGCTGCGGCCGGCCCCGCGCGGGCGCCGCGCCAGCAGCGCATAGGCCGAGTTGCCGATGTCCTCGTCCAGCAGCGCCTGGCCGCTGGCCAGCACCTGGCCGCTGATGCCTT
>NZ_JAGXJZ010000714.1:0-252 GCF_019091095.1 Achromobacter sp. GbtcB20
CTGTCTCACCGGTCGCGTACCTGCGGCCATGCCGCGACGATGCAAACGATGAGACCGCGTGGGCTCAAGAGCCTACGCCGGCCGCGCCCACCCTACGAGAACCTCACGGACGCTGCAGCAGCTCCTTGTGCGCCCGCTGCAGCATCTCCACCGTATCCTCCCAGCCGATGCAGCCGTCGGTCACCGAGCAGCCGTACTTCAGCTGGCTCAGGTCGGCCGGGATCGGCTGGGTGCCGGCGACGATGTTCGACT
>NZ_JAGXJZ010000715.1:0-252 GCF_019091095.1 Achromobacter sp. GbtcB20
GCGAGAATTGCCGGGCAAAGAAGTCGGAAATAAGCTTGAGTCGCACTACCTGTAGTTCAGACACCGCTCTCACTTCGGCCTGCGTGGTATTACTTTCAATCATGAACGACCGACCTGGTTCCCGCTTATGTCGGCGTCTTTGCTGAAGGCGGCTCACTCGATTCCGTTCTTCGAGCGCGCACAAGGTCGCGTAATTCGCGACGGCATGGCGCGCATTAATCCGGTTTTATTGGGCATGCCGTTTGGCGGCAA
>NZ_JAGXJZ010000716.1:0-252 GCF_019091095.1 Achromobacter sp. GbtcB20
CCGAAGCCCAGCTGCGCCTGCTCGACGACTTCGCCTTCAACCTGCAAGCCGCCGCCTCCCAGCGCGGCAAGCGCCCGATCACCCTGGTCGACGGCAGCGAGGACGACATGCTGCGCCTGGGCGCCTCGCTGGAGCGCATCCCATCGGCCTACAAGGCCGAGATCGGCAACTGGATGATGGAGAGAATCATGGCCATCCCAAGCGCGGGCGCGAAGCTCGATGCGAAGACGGCGGCGACCTATACGCGCTATC
>NZ_JAGXJZ010000717.1:0-252 GCF_019091095.1 Achromobacter sp. GbtcB20
CTCGAGCAGGTGGCCGACGGCGGACGAGAGGATGTATTCGTCGGATTCGAAATACTCATCGTGCTTGGTGAAGCCGCCCAGCGTCTTGGCGATGTCATTCGCGACGGAGGGCTTCTCGGCGATGATGAGGGTTTTGGTCATAAAGTTTCTCGTCTTACTTATTTATTAGAGGTTTGGCTCGCGCATCATACATGCTTGGCGGCGGGACCGCTGCGCGGCTAGTGTCTTAGTGGTAACAGTCTGGAATGAGCG
>NZ_JAGXJZ010000718.1:0-252 GCF_019091095.1 Achromobacter sp. GbtcB20
ACCGTACCACGGCCAAGGCGCGCACGATTGCCGAGCATGGAGCGCTCGTCTGTGATTCGGTGGAGGAGGCGGTGCGGGGCGCCGCGATTGTCGTTTCGATGCTGGAAGCCGGGCCGGCGGTCGGCGCAACGATCGCCGCCGCGTTGCCGGCGATGCCGCCTGGCGCGCTCTGGATCGACATGAGCTCGACCCGCCACGACGAGGCGCTGGACTTCCACGCGCGCCTGGAGGCGCAGGGCATGCGCTTTCTCG
>NZ_JAGXJZ010000719.1:0-252 GCF_019091095.1 Achromobacter sp. GbtcB20
GCAAGGATGCCGACAAGGATTTCAAGAAGAAATCCATGCCTGCACTGCAGGCCGCTTTAGCTGTCTATCCTCATGCCAAGGTCAAGCAGGTGACAGGCGGTTTGATGCTCATGGCCCCGCCACCGCCAGTTCCGTACAAATTGCGGTGACGGATAAACATAACCACGTCTAATCGGCCCCCATGACGTCAGAACTGCGCCCACCGAGGCGCAATTTTTGTTGATAAGCCTGTTGATTCAAGCGCTTATCCAC
>NZ_JAGXJZ010000072.1:0-1014 GCF_019091095.1 Achromobacter sp. GbtcB20
AGCAAAGGGCTATCGATAGCCCTGCCGAGCAGATCGTCATCATTCCCAGGAGACCGTCATTGAGGAATCGTGCGTCGGTGCTGATTCCGGATGGGTCAATCTTCAGTTTGGAAATGATTGCAAATTGCGCGGCGAGGAGGCCGAGTGCGGGCTGGTCGATCACCCAGGCGTATATCTCCTGGCCGTGCAGGGCAATGCCGACAAACGTGCCAACGCCCGCTGCGACCAAAGCAATGGCAGCGAACATCAAAATGGGTATGTACAGAATCGCGAGCAGGGTCATAGGAGACCTATCTAAGTGAGGTCCTTCAATGGTGGGAATAGTGGGTTGTGGTCGGAGAGGGGGACTTCACGACCGCTGGCACGGGAGAGCGGTGCTCATCCGAATCGGTGCGCTCGATTGACGGCGTTTAGCTGCTAAACACCGAATTCGATACATCAGAACGCCGATTCGGATGCCGCCAGCGAGATACCACGACGCTGGCGGATTCCTGCCGACTTGCACGGCGCAGGCCAGTTGTTCTCCCGGCCGGGTGTTCGCCCCGCCGTTACTCGCCACGGAGGGCATTGAAATACTGCTTAGGCGCTCGCGCCCTTCACGCGAAGGGCTGGGAGGAAGGCGGGATCGTCGATCCCTTCCTGCCTCATCTCGAGATCTAGGTGGTCTTCCAGGCTCTGCGCCTGAACAGATTTTTTCAATCAAGTGCGTTCTGCACTTGGCCGGACTTCACGGGTCTCTAACCGACCCCTAGACTTTTGCCACTTGTTTTCGTCCCCGGGGCCTATGAATGATCGCGGCTGGCTCCCCTTCGTGCGCCAACCTGAAAGGTGGCGCGGGACGGTACTTCTGTTGCGTATTGTTAAAGAGCGTGTGGATTTAACTGTACTCTTTAGTACATTCACGGTCAATACCTTTTAGTACATATTTCGGTTTGTGCCGAAACTGCGACATTGAGCAATACAAGATACAATACGTCACACAGACCAAGCTTTTTGCAACAATTGCTCTCTACT
>NZ_JAGXJZ010000720.1:0-252 GCF_019091095.1 Achromobacter sp. GbtcB20
CGATGCACTCGCGCTCGGCGGCAACCAGGCTTGGCACCTGGCCGCGATCCATGCCGGCGTGCCCCAGGTGACGCAACCGACCCAGGAGCAGTTCGTGCCGCAGATGGGCAACCTCGAGCTGCTCGGCGGCGTGAACTTCAAGAAGGGCTGCTATCCGGGCCAGGAGATCGTCGCGCGCAGCCAGTACCTCGGCAAGCTCAAACGCCGTACGACGCTGGCCACGGTCGAGAACGCGGCGGCGCGCGCCGGCGA
>NZ_JAGXJZ010000721.1:0-251 GCF_019091095.1 Achromobacter sp. GbtcB20
GAATCATCCGCCCGGCCAGCGGAGAGCACAGCGCGGGTGACGCATAGCGCAGCCAGCTAGGCCGCGCGGCGGCGGGGCGGGGAGCGTCGAAGGTGGAGGGATTGTGCATGGATAACCTCAGTCCAGCGCCACGCGCGGCGCCGCCGATGCGCCCCAGGGGCAGAGCAGGATAGCCAGGCAAAGGCCCGCGCCCAGCAGCGACACCTGCGGCCCCGCGCCCAGCCCGGCGTGCGTGGCCGACACGGCGCCCG
>NZ_JAGXJZ010000722.1:0-251 GCF_019091095.1 Achromobacter sp. GbtcB20
TGCTGCCAATCGGTATCGGTTGAGCCCGAGCCTGGAGGCTGCTTTGAAGGCAGGCAATCGCGCACAGGCAGTCATCAAGCTTAGACAGAGTCTGTTCACGGAGGCGACCTTGGCCGTTTTGGTTCTGGCGAGCGTTGCATGGCTTGGCATCTTGTCTCCCACTGGAACCTAGTCCTTCATGGGCGGCAGATGACAGCACATGAATTGAATGTAATGCACGGGTAAGCGCTCTGTAGACCGCCTGCTTCTAC
>NZ_JAGXJZ010000723.1:0-251 GCF_019091095.1 Achromobacter sp. GbtcB20
GTGGACGCGCTCGGCGCCCAGCAGTTCCTGCAACGCGCGGTAATAAGGGAACAGACGGGCCGGTTGCGGCGGCGTTCCCGCCACCAGTTCCTCGAGGTATTCGCCGATCGCGCCGTAGGCCTCGCGCACCGCCTGCACGCTGTCCGGGGTGCAGGCAATGGTGCGCTCCTTGGAGTCGTCGAGCGCGCGCTCGGCGGCGGTGGTCAGCAGCCCCACCCCATCCACGTCCACCATCTCCAACGCGCCATGGG
>NZ_JAGXJZ010000724.1:0-251 GCF_019091095.1 Achromobacter sp. GbtcB20
ATGCGGCAGCACCTGCCAGGCCGCGGCGGCGCTCAGCGCGGCGCCGGCCAGCACGGCGCCGGCGACCAGCGGCCAGCGCGCCGGCTTGATCGCGGCTTCGCCGGCGAACATCTCGGCGGCGGCCGTGCGGACGATCTTGCGCGTCACCACGCGGCTGTTCTCGACGTAGGCGCCGAGCAGGGCGCGGACGCACAGCAGGTTGATGCGGCGCGGCACGCCATGGGTGATGCGATGGATGAGCGGCACGCTGG
>NZ_JAGXJZ010000725.1:0-251 GCF_019091095.1 Achromobacter sp. GbtcB20
GGAACTGATGGCGGGCGTGGCCCAGCTGAAGGTGCCGCTGGTCGCCGAGACCGGGGTGGGGCGCAATTGGGAGGAAGCGCACTAAAGGTAAGCGGCTCGTATGCAGCTGATCGGCGGACGCATATCGCCGCGTGGGCAGCGCATACGGCGCGGCTGTGCAGAGGCCGCGGGTGCAGCCCCCCACCCTACGGATGCCGGCGCCGCGGACCGTAGGGTGGCCAGCTCCGCCATTCCCGCATGAAGACCTTTGG
>NZ_JAGXJZ010000726.1:0-251 GCF_019091095.1 Achromobacter sp. GbtcB20
CGCGCGTGCCACCGCACCCGCCCAGCGGCGCGCATCGCGCACGTCCGCCGCCTCCAAGACCGAGCTGCCGCCGCTGCCATTCCGCGTCGACGGCGCCGAACTGGGCGCCGACCAGCGCAGCGTGTCCGTCGCGCCGAGCATCGGGGACTTCACGCCCGCCCAACTTCAGGAGCTGCTGCCCGGGGATGCGGTCGGCCCGTGGCGCCTGCAGGCGATCGAGGGCAACACCGCAGTGTTCCAGGCCGGCAACC
>NZ_JAGXJZ010000727.1:0-251 GCF_019091095.1 Achromobacter sp. GbtcB20
CGATGATCAGGCCGTGGAGCTCCTTGTTGGCGATCGTGATCGGGCCCTTCACGACGTCGTTCCAGGTCACTTCGCCGTCCAGCGGGTTCTTGAAGCGCACCACCGGCTTGACGCCTGCCGGCACTTCCGGAAGGGTCTTGCCCGGCTCCGGGCGCCAGGTGCCGTCGTAGCGCGGCTTTTCCCCCAGAGCGCGCATGCGCTCGCGCATCGCTTCGACTTCTTCCGGCGCGCAATAGCACAGGGAGGCGGTG
>NZ_JAGXJZ010000728.1:0-251 GCF_019091095.1 Achromobacter sp. GbtcB20
CCGATACCTACCTCTTCAACCGCCACTACCTACAGCGGATGGCCGACGAGCACCGGGCCGGCACCAAGGACCACAGCACAGCGCAGTGGGCCGTGCTGATGTTCGAAGCCTTTCAGCGCAAGAACGGCGCCACCGGCGCCACCAGTATCCACAGTACCACCAGTGCGGCCAGCTCCCTGATCGCCAGCGCAGCATAACGGAGTATCACATGCGTGTCCTTCACGTCCTCGACCATTCGATTCCGCTGCACA
>NZ_JAGXJZ010000729.1:0-250 GCF_019091095.1 Achromobacter sp. GbtcB20
CGGCTGGGCGCGGCGTTCGAAGTGCATGACGCCGGCCTCGATCTTCTGCAGGTCGAGCACGTCGTTCACCCTGCGCACCAGGCGCTCGCTGCTCTCGAAGGCGACGGTCACCAGGCGCGCCACGTCCGGCGGCAGTTCGCCGGCCATGCCCTCGTCCAGCATGGCCAGCGAGGCGCGGATCGAGGTCAGCGGGGTGCGCAATTCGTGCGAGACGGTGGCGACGTATTCGCTCTTCATGCGCTCGACCTTC
>NZ_JAGXJZ010000073.1:0-991 GCF_019091095.1 Achromobacter sp. GbtcB20
CAAGAGCATCAGTTCCAGGACGGGACGATTTGCCACCTGATGCAGCCAGACATCAATCAGGAAATCTATGGGCTGCCCGAGTACCTGGCGGCTCTCAACTCGGCATGGCTTAACGAATCCGCGACGCTGTTCCGACGCAAGTATTACTTGAACGGTAGTCATGCCGGCTTTGTGATGTACGTCACAGATCCGCTGCAGGATGAGACCTATGTGAGCGACATCCGCAAAGCGATGAAGGAAGCCAAGGGGCCGGGCAACTTCCGAAACCTGTTCGTATACGCGCCAGGTGGAAAGAAGGACGGCCTGCAGATCATCCCTGTAAGCGAGGTGGCCGCGCGCGATGACTTCTTCAACATCAAGAACGTTTCGCGCGACGACGTGCTGGCCGCGCATCGCGTGCCGCCGCAGCTGATGGGCTTGGTTCCGTCAAATTCCGGCGGCTTCGGCACGCCGATATCGGCGGCTAAGGTCTTCGCGCGTAATGAGCTGGAGCCGTTGCAGGCCAAATTCCTGGAAATCAACGAATGGATTGGCCAGGAGGTTGTCAGGTTTAAGCCTTACAGCATCCCAGGCGAGGGAGACGAGTAACCCCCTGCTGCGCACGCAAAGCCCCGCCAGTCGCGGGGCTTTTTTTGGTTCTCTTGGAAATCGGACAGGAACGGGCAGAAGCGTGCTCAAGCGTGTATCCGCCCCGCTCCGCAATGGCCGCTCATGCACGCTTTTGCATCGCGGTCCAAAGCGTCTGACAGGTCGATCCATTGTGCGAAAGCGACGAAGTGGAACTAGGGCTGTTCGGTCTAAGCTGCATCTCGGTTCGGCACAGTGTCGCTTGCCTCCAGCCTCTTTCCCATGCGTCCACCTTGGCATGCCATTCGGCAATGGCCTCACCGGTGTGATTCGGCATTGCCTGCGCTATGAAGTAGGGACAGTCGAGTAGCGTGAGTCCTTCACCGGCCGCGCTTGCTCCGTCCCTTTCGATATCCTCATACAT
>NZ_JAGXJZ010000730.1:0-250 GCF_019091095.1 Achromobacter sp. GbtcB20
GTAGCCGCGAGCGATCAGGCCGCCGATGATGTTGGCCCGCGTCGCTTCGGTGCCGATGCCAACCGTATCCTTGAGCTTCTGCTTCAGGCGGGGATCGGACACCAGCTTGGCGACGCCTTTCATGGACTTGACCACCTCGCCTTGCGTGTACGGTTTGGGCGGCAGCGTCTTGAGTGCCTTGAGATCGACGTCGGCCACCTGGCATGCCAGGCCCTCATACAGTTTCGGCAGCGCGGGCAGCACCTGGGCG
>NZ_JAGXJZ010000731.1:0-250 GCF_019091095.1 Achromobacter sp. GbtcB20
GGGCCACCTTCGCGCCGAGCTTGCGCCTGGCGCCGGCGACCGGGGTGACGGCCGCCGCCGCGCCCGCCGAGCCCGACAGGCGCGGGCCGATCAGGTCGGTCATGTCCGCCGTGCGTTCCCACGCGTAGTCGCTCGCCATCGCGGTATCGCGGATCCTGGCCAGGGCGGCGGGGTCGTTGCCGGGGCTGGCGGCTTGGGCCGAGGCGCTGAACAACGCAGTCAGCAGAGGCGCGGCCAGCAGGCCGAGGGC
>NZ_JAGXJZ010000732.1:0-250 GCF_019091095.1 Achromobacter sp. GbtcB20
GTACGGCTGCGACACCGCGGCCAACCCCTCCAACTACGGCCACATGGCGGAAGTGACGGTCAATGCGGACGACACCGCCTCGATCAAAAACCACTACTGCATGGGCCGCATCTCGCACGAGCTGGTGCAGGTGATGCCGGACCAGCGCACCGTGCTGATGGGCGACGACGCCACCAACAGCGGCTACTTCGTGTTCGTCGCCGACAAGGAAAAGGACCTGTCGTCGGGCACCCTGTACGTGGCCAAGGTC
>NZ_JAGXJZ010000733.1:0-250 GCF_019091095.1 Achromobacter sp. GbtcB20
GCGCTTCTCGATGCTTGTTGTGGCGCCATCTCGATCTACCAGGTAAGCCAAGATGAGTTCGATGTGGAACGACTTCAGCCCCGGAGGGTTCGCGAAGTTCTTCCAGCGCTTGGCCATGCGAACCAGCGTGCGGTAGTGCTTATCCTTCTCTTTGCGGTGGCGGATGAACTGAATGTGGCACGGCGCGCATGTGCGATTACGCTCCCCGGTCTCGCGGTCGAATTGGTAGCCATGGTCAGAACTGCTGCTG
>NZ_JAGXJZ010000734.1:0-250 GCF_019091095.1 Achromobacter sp. GbtcB20
GACCATGGCGGCGTTGCCTCGTCTCGCCCTACGCCCGTACTGTCTTCGACGATGCGCCTTGCCCTGGGACTTTATTCAGGCGCTCCTGGGTCGGCGCAGGGGATCGAGCAGCCCGCGCAGGGCGTTGTGGTCGAGCTCGTACATCAGGGCCAGCAGCTCGCCCAGCTCGCCGCGCGGAAATCCTTCGCGCGCGAACCAGCCCAGGTAGTGGCCGGGGAGGTCGGCGATCTTGTGGCCTTTGTATTTACCG
>NZ_JAGXJZ010000735.1:0-250 GCF_019091095.1 Achromobacter sp. GbtcB20
GGTCACCGACGAGAACGCCGACCGCATCGGCGCCATCGTCGGCGCGGGCATCGGCGGCCTGCCGATGATCGAAGCGACCAAGGAAGAGTATGACGGCCGCGGTCCGCGCCGCATCTCGCCGTTCTTCGTGCCGGCATCGATCATCAACATGATCTCGGGCGACCTCTCGATCAAATTCGGGTTGCGGGGGCCGAACCTGGCCATCGTGACCGCCTGCACCACCGGCCTGCACTGCATCGGCGCGGCGGGT
>NZ_JAGXJZ010000736.1:0-250 GCF_019091095.1 Achromobacter sp. GbtcB20
CACCAGGACCACCGGACGGGAATGGCGGCCGACGTGCCAGAGCTGCACCACGATGCGCCCGCCGGCGGCGTGCACGGCCTCCGTGACCTGCTTCCAGCCGGCGCCCTGCTCGTCGGACCAGATGCCCGGCGTGTCGGCGTAGCCGACGCCCATCGGCGTCACCGAGGTCGCTTCGGACAGGATCAGGCCGGCGCTGGCGCGCTGGGCGTAGTACTCGGCCATCAGCGCGTTCGGCACGCGGCCTGCGCCG
>NZ_JAGXJZ010000737.1:0-250 GCF_019091095.1 Achromobacter sp. GbtcB20
GGCCGTATTGAGTCATGGTACGGATGTGAAAAAGGGCAGCCGTGGCTGCCCTTTTTTTGTTTTGCGTTTCTAGTCTTGCGGTTCGTGGCTCGCGCTTGGCGGTGCGGGCGGAGCGTTGCGGCAGGTGGCCAAGTGCCACGCACGTAACGTGTGGGCACGGAGTGCCCACCCTGCGGTCAGCGTATCGGCTTACTTGAAGCGGTAGCCGAAGGCGGCTTCGAATTTGTCGGCGATCTCGGCGGGGGTGAAG
>NZ_JAGXJZ010000738.1:0-250 GCF_019091095.1 Achromobacter sp. GbtcB20
AGCGCTTGTCCTCGTAGGTCAGGCGCTGCTGCAGGCTGGGGCGGCGCGTGCGCAGCAGCGGATGGGGCAGCACCACTTCGCCGACCTTGGCGGTGCCCTGGGCGTCGAGCGCCTCGAATTCCTCGCCCAGGTGGTAGCGCAGCCCGGCGTAGGACAGGCCCAGGCGGGTGCCCGCCGAGCCGACCGGCATCACGTAGCCGGCGCGCGCATACTTGAAATCGGAACCGGTGCTCGACGCCAGCAGCGAGAC
>NZ_JAGXJZ010000739.1:0-250 GCF_019091095.1 Achromobacter sp. GbtcB20
CGAGGCGGTACACCGTCTGCAGCGGCGAGCGGCCGTCGTCGAGGGTGCCGAGCTTGTGGCGCAGGCTGCTCAGGTGCTCGTCGATGTTGCGGTCGAAGCGCGCCAGCGGGCGGCCCAGGCCCTGTTCGGTTCGCCCGTTCTTGCGCACGGGGCGCCCGGCGTGGCGCGCCAGCACTTGGAGCAGGTTGAATGCGGTGCTGGTCAGTTCCAGCGGCTGGTTGTCCCAGGTGGCGCGGCGCTGCTCGGGCAG
>NZ_JAGXJZ010000074.1:0-968 GCF_019091095.1 Achromobacter sp. GbtcB20
AACTGGAGCCGCGGCTTTCTCTCTGCCCAAGCGCGACAATTCGTTGCTGTTGAGCTGGCCCACAGCCGTCAGCCGACCACCCTGCGCGACAACCATCTACTTCAGCGCTGCACCGCTCATCTGGTCGCGCTGGCGGGATGTTCTGTCGCAACTGCCGCAACGCAGGCGGCGCAGGTGATCGCCGAACTCGACAGCGCGCGTAGCCGCGTGACGCTCGATATGGACCGCAGCACCAGCCATGCGCTCTTTGTGGTGGACCGAGACCAAGGCACCACCCGCGTGATTTCAGCCGCCGAGCTGGCAAAGATTCTGGACGCTCATCAGGCCGGCCAGTCGCTGCAGAGCGCGCCCGCGCACTAACCCCCCACCCCCGATTTCCGTCTTGCTGGCGGGCGTTCTAACGCCCGCCACGGGAAACTGTTCTCCGAAGGAATTGATATGCCTGCCATCCCCGTGCTTGCCCGCATCGAAACGCACATGAGCGACGACGAGGTAAAGGCCTTGGCCAAGCTCACGGAATACCTTGTTCGTGGCGCCTATGAACCCGGGCAATCCCTATTCCTGACTGCCGCCGCCGGCGATGCCGCCGTGTCCGGCCACATGCTCACCGCCGCCTGCGCTGTCCACGCCGCCACCATGCGCACGCTGCGTGAACGCAACTTGACGGCGTAGTCATATGCGCCGGGACCTCCAACAGGCGCACGACGCGGCTGACCTTCGCGGCACGCTGGATGAGGCTCTTCGCCACCCCCTCCTAAGGCGCTGCCTGGAAATCACCGCGCGCGCTCTTCAATCTCAGACCACAAACACCGAATCAAAGCCGGCCGTCGTCCTATATCCATTCAAAGGACGTAAGGCACTGACGGCACCGGCCAAGGACTTCAAGCGCGCCTGCGCTGGGGACCTCGACGAATAGAAGGACGTACCAGAATGAACACTCCAGACCTGATGGACCTAAAGGAAGTAGC
>NZ_JAGXJZ010000740.1:0-249 GCF_019091095.1 Achromobacter sp. GbtcB20
TGGATCACCGCGATCTGCTTCGTCCTCGCCGGCCTGTCGGGCCTGGCCATGTTCCACCCGGTCATGGCCTGGCTGTCCGCGCTGTTCGGCGGCGGCCAGTGGACCCGCATCCTGCATCCGTTCTTCGGGGTGGTGATGTTCGCGTCGTTCGCGGTGCTGGTGGTGCGCTTCTGGCACCACAACCAGTTCGAGCCGGGCGACCGCCAGTGGCTGAGCCAGACGTCCGACGTCCTGGCCGGCCGCGAGCAC
>NZ_JAGXJZ010000741.1:0-249 GCF_019091095.1 Achromobacter sp. GbtcB20
GGATCAGGGAACCGATGTGTCGGAAAGCTGCGAACGGGGACTGGCCCTACCGGCGCCGTATGGTGAGTCGGACCTGAAGGGCAATGCCAAATTCCCGGCATACTGCAAGTGCTTCATGAGCAAGTTCGAAGTGCGCGCGATGAAAGCGGCGAAATACATGCAGGCGAATCCCGGCAAAGCGCCGCCAGGGACGCTGGAACAGTCGAATGCCGAGGAACTGGAGATGCGTAATTCCTGCCGTAAGCAATT
>NZ_JAGXJZ010000742.1:0-249 GCF_019091095.1 Achromobacter sp. GbtcB20
GCCGACCTCGAGGAGATGGGCTACGTCGCCAGTCCCCATACCTCGGCCGGCCGCGTGCCCACGCCGCGCGGCTACCGCCTGTTCGTCGATACCCTGCTGACCGTGCAGCACCTGAACGAGCAGGGCGTCGACGCCGAGCGCATGCGCCTGGCGGCCCAGCAGCCGCAAAAGATCATCGCCAACGCGGCGCAGATGCTCTCGTCGCTCACCCAGTTCGCCGGCGTGGTGCAGAGCCCGCGGCGCGAATCG
>NZ_JAGXJZ010000743.1:0-249 GCF_019091095.1 Achromobacter sp. GbtcB20
GACCCCGGCATCACCGAGAAGACCATCAAGGTGCACCGGGCGCGGGCGATGGAGAAGATGGGCGTGCGCACGCTGGCCGAACTGGTGCGCAAGACGCTCGAAGTCGAACTGGGGACGGTGATCGACGGAAAGAGAGCCGACCGCTTCGAAGGGCAGGCGCTATGAGCCGCCACGGGCCGGCGGCGGGATGGGCGCTACCCGGCCGGGCCCTGGCCCCCCAGGCGGGCGGCTGAAAAATATACGACGCGG
>NZ_JAGXJZ010000744.1:0-249 GCF_019091095.1 Achromobacter sp. GbtcB20
GAACAGGATCGCGATCAGGAGCACCTGCAGGATGTCGCCCTTGGCGAAGGCATCGTCGAGGGTGTTCGGGATGATGTTCATGAGGAAGTCGACGGTGCTCTGGTGCTGCGCCTTCTCGGTGTACTGGGCGATCGCCTTGGTGTCGTGGTGGGCGACGTCGACGTTGAAACCGGCGCCCGGCTTGGCCAGGTTGGCCACGACCAGGTCGATGACCAGGGCGTAGGGGGACACGACTTCGCAGTAGAGGTG
>NZ_JAGXJZ010000745.1:0-249 GCF_019091095.1 Achromobacter sp. GbtcB20
CGCCAACTGCCTGTTCTGGCTGCACAAAGCGGGACAACTGGTGTGGCGTCCGGGCGAATCGCCGCGCTGGCTGCCCTGGCCGGCTGGCTGGTCGCCGAAGCTCGACTTCGGTGGCCCGACCCAGAGCCGCGACGGGCGCCTGGGGCAGATCGGTCACGACGGCCAGGCCTATTCCTTCCTCGGGCTGGGCGTCGCCAGTCCCCAGGTCGGACCGATCGGCCGCGCGCGCCTGGGCTCCGCGCATGTGCT
>NZ_JAGXJZ010000746.1:0-249 GCF_019091095.1 Achromobacter sp. GbtcB20
CTTGATGTAGTCGGTGAGCCAGGCCAGGTCGTCGGTCGGGGCGACCAGCGCATCGAGGCGCTCCTCGCGCAGGATGCGGTCGTTCCCCTCTTCGCGCGCGTAACGCAGGTTGTTGGCCAGCGCCTCGCGGTAGCCGCGGCTGATCGGTCCCGGCTTGGCCTGGGCGGCGGACAGGTGCTCCTGGCCGAAATGCTGCATCTCGCGCGCGGCGTTCTTCTCGTTGAAGTCGATCACGTCGGCCATGGTCTT
>NZ_JAGXJZ010000747.1:0-249 GCF_019091095.1 Achromobacter sp. GbtcB20
GCACGCCGCCGCGGAGGTCGAGGTGCCGCCTTCGAAAATCACGCAGATCATGGAGGGCGGCGTCGCATCGGCGGAGCTGATTCGTCGCGATGGCCAGGGCCCCTACCAGCTGCAGATCCTGACCCCGGTCGTGTATCCACCCCCGGCCCGGGCCGAGGGCGTGTTGCTGATGCAGGCGGACCTGGAGCAACTGGTGACCCTGTCGCCGCGTGACGAGACGCGGCCGATGCCCTATCACCTGCAATTGGT
>NZ_JAGXJZ010000748.1:0-248 GCF_019091095.1 Achromobacter sp. GbtcB20
GGCGACCGTCCTGGCCGCCTGCGGCTTCCAGCTGCGCGGCTCGAACGGCGCGTACAACATGCCGTTCCAGAGCATCTACCTGGCCTTCGGTGAGACTTCCCCGCTGGGCAATGAGCTCAAGCGCAACCTGCGCGCGCTCGACAATGTCCGCGTCGTGGGCAAGCCGGAGGAGGCGCAGGCGCGTTTCGAAGTGGTCTCGGAGGCGCGCAACAAGGCGATCCTGTCGCTGAACAACCTGGGCCGGGTGC
>NZ_JAGXJZ010000749.1:0-248 GCF_019091095.1 Achromobacter sp. GbtcB20
GTGCGCAGGCGGTTTTGTAAGTCTGACGTGAAAGCCCCGGGCTCAACCTGGGAATTGCGTTGGAGACTGCAAGGCTTGAATCTGGCAGAGGGGGGTAGAATTCCACGTGTAGCAGTGAAATGCGTAGAGATGTGGAGGAACACCGATGGCGAAGGCAGCCCCCTGGGTCAAGATTGACGCTCATGCACGAAAGCGTGGGGAGCAAACAGGATTAGATACCCTGGTAGACCACGCCCTAAACGATGTCT
>NZ_JAGXJZ010000075.1:0-891 GCF_019091095.1 Achromobacter sp. GbtcB20
GGCGAGCGGGTTGGCGGCGGGGTTCTTGGCCGCGAATTCCAAAATGCTCGTGCCAAGGCTTGCCGGGCTGTCGGTGACGCCCAGGCCGATTAGGCCGCACTTGCCCGTCCCCGCGAAATCTTCCTGCAGCTCGATGGACGTGTAGATTTTTTGGCGGCCCTTGGTCATGGCCACCAGCTCGGGCGTGGGATCGAGCTGCGCTTGCAGTTCCAGCTTGCCGGCGCTGTTTTCTTGAGTGCGGACCGCCAGCACGTCGCCATATGCCTTGAACGGACTTTCAGGGACCAAGCCGCGAATATGCTCCATCCAAATGCGGGCGCCGTAGGTTTCGCGGTTGTAGGTCTCGGCGATTTGTTCCAGCCAGGTGCGAAGGATGTTGCGGCCATCGGTGGTCTGGCCTTCGGTGGCCACGGTAAACCAGCGGTTTTTATCCATGTGGGTGTGCTCGGTGGGTGGTGTTCGGGTGTTGCCATACTGGCCCCGAGGGACGCGCAGCTCAACGCGTTGAGCCTGTAGAAGCGCCTTCTAGAAGACTCGTCCTCACGCGCGCGCGGAGATCCCGGGCAGGATGGCGGCATGTTGCAATTGACCGACCATATCGACCCACGCCGCGTTGCCCGTGACCTGTATTGGCAGGGCTGGCGCATTTCGTCCATCGCGCGCCACCTTGGAGAGAAGCGCACGACATTGCACAGCTGGAAGACGCGCGATGCGTGGGACGCAGCCTCGCCCGTCGAGCGTGTCGAATCGGCGCTGGTAGCACGCCTTTGCACCCTCATTGCTAAAACCGAAAAGGATGGCCGCGACTTCAAGGAAATAGACCTGCTTGGCCGGCAGTGGGAGAAAACCGCCCGCGTGCGCAAGGACGACGATGGTGTGCGGGAATCAACC
>NZ_JAGXJZ010000750.1:0-248 GCF_019091095.1 Achromobacter sp. GbtcB20
CAGGACAGCGCGGCGCCGAGCAGGACCGCGCAGGCGGTGAGGGCGCCGATCACGGTCTGGCTGATGCCGGCCTTGGCGTCGATCGCCTTGGCGGTCGCATCGATGTTGGCGCGCTGCATGACGACCAGTTCCTGCAGCAGTTCCTGGTAGTGCTGGGCGGCCGGGGTGAAACTCTTGTCGAGCAGGCGCGCCGCTTCTTCCTCGTTGCCGTCGGCCTTGGCCTTGTCGGCGCCGTCCCGCGACGCGCT
>NZ_JAGXJZ010000751.1:0-248 GCF_019091095.1 Achromobacter sp. GbtcB20
GTTCATCGGCGCCGGCGAGATGATCGAGCTGTGCGCGGCCCACTTCGCGGCCCAGAATCCGAAGTCGATCACGATCGCCAACCGCACCATGGAACGCGGCGAGTCGCTCGCCACGCGCCTGAACGGCCGCGCGATCCGTCTGGCCGACCTGCCCGAGCAGCTGGCCCGGTTCGACATCGTCGTTTCCTGCACCGCCTCGACCCTGCCGCTGATCGGCCTGGGCCTGGTCGAACGCGCGATCAAGGCGC
>NZ_JAGXJZ010000752.1:0-248 GCF_019091095.1 Achromobacter sp. GbtcB20
TCTCATGCCAACTTCCAAATTAACCGAGCACACGACGCTGCCCCTCTTGCCGTTGCGCGACGTGGTCGTGTTTCCCCATATGGTGATACCCCTGTTCGTTGGTCGCCCGAAATCGATCAAGGCCCTCGAGGCTGCGATGGAGCAGGGCAAGAGCATCATGCTCGCCGCCCAGAAGGCTGCCGCCAAAGACGAACCTACCGCATCCGACATTTATGAGATCGGCTGCGTTGCGAACATCCTGCAAATGC
>NZ_JAGXJZ010000753.1:0-248 GCF_019091095.1 Achromobacter sp. GbtcB20
GTCCATGCCCTCTCCTCACAGACCCAGGATCATCTGGGTGATGATGTTGCGTTGAATCTCGTTCGAGCCGCCGTAGATGGAGGTCTTGCGATAGTTGAAGTAGTACGAAGCCAGCGGCGCCGCGTCGTCGTCGGCGAACACGCTGTGCTCGGTCGCGCCTTCGAGGTAGGCGGGGTCGAAGGGCAGCGCCATCGGTCCCACCGCCTCCACCATCAGCTCGGGCAGCGCCTGCCGGGTGTTGGGGCCGC
>NZ_JAGXJZ010000754.1:0-248 GCF_019091095.1 Achromobacter sp. GbtcB20
TGGCGCCGAGGGCGTCGAGGCGGCCGGCGTCCTGCACGATCTTCGCTTCGATCGTGGTGGCGGGAATCGCCGCCGAGAAGCTGTGCGCCTCGATCGCATGCGCCACGGCGTCCAGCCGGTCTACGGGAAAGCCGATCCGCGCCAGCTGTTCGCGCGCCAGCGCGGCCGAGCGGCGCGAGGCCTGGGCGCGGTCCGGGTCGTCCTTCGGCAGGTTCACCAGGTCGTGCAGGTAGCTGGCCGCCATCACG
>NZ_JAGXJZ010000755.1:0-247 GCF_019091095.1 Achromobacter sp. GbtcB20
AGGCAGTTGGTGGTGCCGCGGTTGCCCATCTTGTGATTCAGGCCGGCCAGCGCGATGTCGTTGCGCTCGCCGCGGCCGCCGTCCTCGTTCACCAGGTACTTCGGCACGATGAACAGCGAAATGCCCTTTACGCCCGGGATCAGCTTGCCGTCGGGCCCGGGGATCTTGGCCAGCACCAGGTGCACGATGTTCTCCGCCAGTTCGTGTTCGCCGGCCGAGATCCACATCTTGTTGCCGCGCAGGCGGT
>NZ_JAGXJZ010000756.1:0-247 GCF_019091095.1 Achromobacter sp. GbtcB20
CGGACGACATCAAGGAACAAGGAACGGCCGTCCAGAACGGATACAACCGCGATGAAACGCTGATCAAGCAGAAGGGGAACATCGACGTTGAGCATGTAACGTCGCGAAAGGAGCTCTTCAGCAACACTTTACTAAGCGTTGGGCTGACCACCAAGGAGCTCGGTGATGTCATGAATGTTCCGCGGAATTTGGTCTATGCCGACAAAAGCACCAATAGTCAGAAGAAAGATTATGACATGTGGGAGTG
>NZ_JAGXJZ010000757.1:0-247 GCF_019091095.1 Achromobacter sp. GbtcB20
GGCATAGATACTGATTCTTAGCAGGGTGTGTACACTTGCAGGGTTGTTTTTAATATGGCTGCAAAAAACAAGCTCAGCAGTACAACTACAACTGTTCGCACATACGTGCGCAAAACCCGGAAAACCCTGCATACCCTGCTGAAACCTACTATCCATGCGGCTTCCAGACGTGCAGGGTTTACATGCAACCCTGCTCAACCCTGCAATGCTCGGTCCGCACGTACGTCGCCCAGCTTCCTGAACCTGG
>NZ_JAGXJZ010000758.1:0-247 GCF_019091095.1 Achromobacter sp. GbtcB20
CGAGCCGGGCTGGGTCGGAACCAACCGCGTCAGGGAATTGTTCAGCGCCGTGCCCGAGCCCGGGGAGGAGGATTGCCACTAACACTGCAGGGATGACACAGGGCGTCGATCTGCGATTCATGTTCCAGCCTCCGTCTGATGCTGATGATCAAAGGGTTCTTGGGCGCTGCCGGCAGCGTCCGGATTATTTCGCTGCGTGGCCAATGTAGCGCATTCCGGCGAGGCGGCGCGCGCCGTCGGGGCTGTT
>NZ_JAGXJZ010000759.1:0-247 GCF_019091095.1 Achromobacter sp. GbtcB20
CGGTGGATCAGATCGTAGAACTCGCGGTTGCGCTGGGCCGTGGCCTGGTCGTTGTTCGGGCTGTTGCGGTTGTTCGTGACCAGCCAGACGATGCCGTCCTTCCCGCCCAGTGCCTGGGTGATGGCGGCGTTGACCGCTTCGCCGAGGTCGGTGTCGGCCAGGGCGCCGCCGGGCTTGCGCGCGGTGTCGGGGCCGGCCAGCGCCTGCGTCACCTGGGCGCGCGTGCCCTCGCCGGCCTTGGCGGACA
>NZ_JAGXJZ010000076.1:0-882 GCF_019091095.1 Achromobacter sp. GbtcB20
ATGTCGTGCCGCGCGCTTACCGTAGCACGAAGTACCGCCACGCGATGTCGTTCCCGGGCTTGCCCGGCCATCGCGGTGGCTGCGGCGCCAGGGCCTGCTCTCTTACGCCCGACCCGAAGTGTTGATATATTGATCCCCTGATCAATTCGCCCGACGGACGCCGCTGTCGTCCAGGCCAGCACTCCATGACAACACACCGCCCCTGGTACTTCGGCTGGAACATCGTCGCCGCCGCCACCCTCCTGACCACGCTGACCGTCGGCATGCGCCTCGGTATCGGCCCCTTCTTCCTGCCCATGGCCGAGGACCTCGGCTTTTCGCGCAGCCTGCTGGCCTCGATCATCGCCATCGGCATGCTGTGCTACGGCCTGGCGATGCCGCTGGCGGGCTACCTGGTCGGCCGTTACGGCACCCGTTTCGTGCTGCTGCTCGGCACCGCCATCGTGTTCGTCTCGATCGCCTGGACCGTCAACGCCCGCACGCCGCTGGGCTTCCTGCTCGCCTTCGGGGTGCTGATGTCGGTCGGCCTCGGCTTCACCAGCCCGGTCGCGCTCACGCCCATCATCAGCCGCTGGTTCACGCGCCAGCGCGGCATGGCGCTGTTCTTCCTGTCGACCGGGTCGATGGCCGGCATGGCGATCCTGACGCCGGTGCTCGCGTCCGCGATCGGTGCGGTCGGCTGGCAGGCCACGCTGGTCGGCTTCGCGCTCGTGTTCGCCGTGGTGACGATTCCGGCCGCGCTGCTGTGCATGCGCGAGGCGGCGCCGGCGCACACCGACCTGCTGCCGGAGCAGGTCAGCGCCCAGGCCGCGAGCGGCAAGCCGGCGCCGGCCAGCCTGTCGTTCCGGGAAGCCGTGTGGACTTCGCCGTTCTGGAAGATCG
>NZ_JAGXJZ010000760.1:0-247 GCF_019091095.1 Achromobacter sp. GbtcB20
AGTCCAGGTGCTGGCCCGGGCGCTGCAGGGGCTGCTGCCGTCGCTGGACTGGCATGCAGGCGACGCGCCGGTCCCGGGTGCGCTGACCCTGATTCTTGTGGACGAGGGCGCGCTTGCCGGCGATGCCAGGGGCGCGCTCTGGAACACCTTCGGGCCGGTGGAAGCAATGCGCCGGGCGCGCCAGGCCGGCATGGTCGCGGTGGCAGTGTGCCGTGGCCGGATCAGCAGGCTGCCCCCCGAACGTGTC
>NZ_JAGXJZ010000761.1:0-247 GCF_019091095.1 Achromobacter sp. GbtcB20
GCGACTTCTGGTTCGAGAAACTCGGCCACATCGTGCCGAACCACCTGACCGGCGTGGCGCCGGAGAGCGTCGTGGCGCCGGAGGAAGTCGAGCAGGTGCGCGGCCGTGCCGTCGTCGCCAAGCGCTTGAAACCCATCCTGGGCGAGGCCGCCGTGCGCGGCTACATCATCGGCTCGGGCTGGAAGGACTATCAGCAAAGCGGCAAGATCTGCGGCATCGAATTGCCCGCCGGCCTGCGCCAGGCGGA
>NZ_JAGXJZ010000762.1:0-247 GCF_019091095.1 Achromobacter sp. GbtcB20
CCACCACCGTCACGGCCGAACAGATCTGCTGGCGGATCGCACGCGGCGTCAGGTTCACGCCGGCCATGCCGACCATGTTCTCGAGCCGCGCCAGTGCGTCGCGCGGCGTGTTCGAGTGGATCGTGGCGAGCGAACCTTCGTGGCCGGTGTTCATCGCCTGCAGCATGTCGAGCGCCTCCCGGCCGCGCACCTCGCCCAGGATGATGCGGTCGGGCCGCATGCGCAGCGAGTTCTTCACCAGCGCGCG
>NZ_JAGXJZ010000763.1:0-246 GCF_019091095.1 Achromobacter sp. GbtcB20
CACGCTGGGCGACGCGCGCCTGGCGCTGGCCGGCTACTGGAACGAGGTCGCGCTCGATCCGCAAACGCAGGCGCTGGCGGCCGAACGCATGCACATGCCGACCCCGCGCGTGGCGCTCGGACAGGCGCTGGCGCGGCTGGGCGCGCCGCCGGCCGCGCTCGACATCTCGGACGGACTGGCCGGCGACCTGGCGCACATCCTGGCGGCCTCCCGGGTCGGCGCGACGCTCGACGTCGATGCGCTGCC
>NZ_JAGXJZ010000764.1:0-246 GCF_019091095.1 Achromobacter sp. GbtcB20
TGTTCGCCATTTAAAGTGGTACGTGAGCTGGGTTTAAAACGTTGTGAGACAGTTTGGTCCCTATCTGCCGTGGGCGTTGGAAATTTGAAGGGGGCTGCTCCTAGTACGAGAGGACCGGAGTGGACGAACCTCTGGTGTACCGGTTGTCACGCCAGTGGCATTGCCGGGTAGCTAAGTTCGGAAGAGATAACCGCTGAAAGCATCTAAGCGGGAAACTTGCCTTAAGATGAGATTTCCCGGAGCCTT
>NZ_JAGXJZ010000765.1:0-246 GCF_019091095.1 Achromobacter sp. GbtcB20
CCTTGAGCGTCTGCTCCGACGCCAGCGTCCCGCCCACAGCTTTCTTCGCCAGATGGTTGAGGTCCGATTCGAGGACGTCCTGCGGCGTGGCCACCATGGTGAGACACATCAAGGTGTCCTCGGGCATCTGGTCGAACAGCGTGTTGATCGCGTCCCCCTTGCGGGTCTCGCCGGTCAGGTGCCCGGTGCCGGGCGGCATGCGCAGCCGGTCGGTGATCAGCACGCGGTGCGGCATGCCGTCGAAGT
>NZ_JAGXJZ010000766.1:0-246 GCF_019091095.1 Achromobacter sp. GbtcB20
TATGGGATCAAAGGCTGAAGAACTTCCGCTCGATCCGGAGGGGCTTGCAGGAAGTGGTCCGCGAGATCCGTGATGGTGTGTTTGGCGTCGCATACCGGGGATCTTCGCTTGAAACGGTAGTGCACTCCATCGCGGAGCAGCGTCAGATATTCAAAGGCGCAGATCATGCGTTCCTCTGGAAGCCGAAATTGCGTATTCCAGATATCTATGAAGACCGGGGCAACCAGCTCGCCTTCGGACGGTTCC
>NZ_JAGXJZ010000767.1:0-246 GCF_019091095.1 Achromobacter sp. GbtcB20
CTCGCCGCTGCAGATCATGATCGACGGCCCGCTCGGCGGCGCCGCCTTCAGCAACGAATTCGGCCGTCCGGTCCTGGGCGGCTACTTCCGTACCTACGAGCAGAATGCGCAGGCGGCCGGCGGCGTCTACGGCTACCACAAGCCGATCATGATCGCTGGCGGCATCGGCAACATCGCGGATGAGCACACCCACAAGAACGACATCCCGGTCGGCAGCCTGCTGATCCAGCTCGGCGGCCCGGGCAT
>NZ_JAGXJZ010000768.1:0-246 GCF_019091095.1 Achromobacter sp. GbtcB20
GCTTGCATGGAACCGACAGCATTGGAAGCGTCCCGATGCAAATACAACATCGGTTGACCAAGCGTGTTGTTGGTGTTCTACAAACGGAGTAGCGAAGTTGAGGCGCCTCCTGTTTCCATGCTATATTAAAAATTAGCATAATAGCAAAACTTTATTCGATAACGGAAGCTGATAATGAAAGCAGATCAGGTCGTCGCGGTAGTTGGACTGGGTTACGTCGGACTGCCGTCGGCAGTGGAATTCGGC
>NZ_JAGXJZ010000769.1:0-246 GCF_019091095.1 Achromobacter sp. GbtcB20
CCGCGACCAGCCCGACCACGATCGAGGTCTCGCCGCCCTTGATGGTCTTCTTGAGGACATCGTGGCCCCACTTGTCGGCCCCGAACGGGAGCGTGAGCGCCTTCTCGACCGGCGGGTGATTGCGCGCCACGTCGCGCTTGAGCGCTTCGAGTTCGTCGGCCAGCGGATCGAAGGCGTTCGGCGGCGCCGGGCGCTGCGGCCGCGCCAGCGCCGCGGGGGCGGCGTGCCCGCCGACGAAGGGCGGGG
>NZ_JAGXJZ010000077.1:0-879 GCF_019091095.1 Achromobacter sp. GbtcB20
CGGGAACGCCCTCCTGCTCGGTTAACCGGTTCACCAGATCGCGTGCCGCCGTTCCTTCGTTTGGAACCCAATGGCCATTACTCGTATCCGACCGCACATCGATCCAGTGACACGCTGGGTAGGATTTCTGCGTGACCGCCTTCCCCTGGACCATCAGGCCATCGTAGGCGATCTGGTTGCTGATCGAGAACATGGGGTCGTCGCAGCGTCGGTGGACGCGCAAGGGAGAACCAACCCAGATTTTCTCCATGGCCTCATCGGGCAGCCAGGTGCCCATGGTCATGGTCTGATCGGCTAGGCGCTGAGCAGAGGTGTCGCCGGGCCACCAGGGTTTTCCCACGCCGAAGTGCTTGGCGAGCGCGCCTTGCAGCCCTGTGGGTAGCGCCAGTACAGGTTCAAGCTGGTTGGGATCCCCTACAACCACCGTTCGGCGGGCGCGCCAGATTGCACCGGCCGCCTGCTGGGGCATTGCCTGGCCGGCTTCGTCAATCAGGAGCCAGCCGATGGCTTCGCTGGATACCTGCTTGAACATGCGCGGCAGGGATGCGAACG
Organism: Achromobacter sp. GbtcB20; assembly: GCF_019091095.1. Classification (NCBI taxonomy): domain Bacteria; kingdom Pseudomonadati; phylum Pseudomonadota; class Betaproteobacteria; order Burkholderiales; family Alcaligenaceae; genus Achromobacter; species Achromobacter sp. GbtcB20. Next base: position 553 of record NZ_JAGXJZ010000077.1, read on the forward strand.
TTGTCGAAAGCACGGGTACTACAAGGCACAGACTGTCCAGGGCCTGCTGCGCCATTGCTTCGGGCATGTTCTTGCCCGTCAGCCAGTCCGCAGCCAGCCCTAAATTGGCGAGCATTTCGGTTGAATGACGTTCAATGAACGCCCGATGGACCGCCAACGCCGCGAGAAACAATTCCTGGCGCGCTTGTCTCCAGTCGGACGTCGACCATGGCGAGGAGAGTTCGCGGACGGCATCTTCCGCGTGATACATGGGCCAGGCGCTACCGAGCGTTTGCTGCGCCTGTTCCAGCTGGCGCTGCGCCTGTTCGGCGTCCGATAGCGCTTGGG
>NZ_JAGXJZ010000770.1:0-246 GCF_019091095.1 Achromobacter sp. GbtcB20
CGCGATACGCTTTCGGTTGACATCGCTCGATATTTCCACGATCACGATCAGCAAATCGATCCATTCGCCGAGGATGCGCCTGTCACCGTGCCCAACAGGCTTATTCAGCAGCTGGGACTGTTCGTGGTGCGGTCGAACCGAGCATGGGACAAGACCTTGTCTTGGGGCAGCGAGCTGTTCAGGCGCGCGGTCGATGTCGCCGCCGCCCAGCCTGCGGATGCGATCCTGGCCGAGCGCGACCGGCTG
>NZ_JAGXJZ010000771.1:0-246 GCF_019091095.1 Achromobacter sp. GbtcB20
CGGCGTCATCGGCCTGGAAATGGGTTCGGTCTGGCGCCGCGTGGGCGCGGACGTCACCGTGCTGGAAGGCCTGCCGACCTTCCTGGGCGCGGTCGACGAGCAGATCGCCAAGGAAGCGCACAAGCTGTTCACCAAGCAGGGCCTGAAGATCAACCTGGGCTGCAAGATCGGCGCGATCACCAAGGGCGAGAACAACGTCACCGTCGCCTACGCCGACAGCACCGGCGCCGAGCAGACCGCGACGTT
>NZ_JAGXJZ010000772.1:0-246 GCF_019091095.1 Achromobacter sp. GbtcB20
GTTGCGCCGCGACGGCGAGACGTCCTTGTTTGTCATGCTGAGCATTCTCCAAAGTGGGATCGGCCGGACTGGTCCGGCGATGGACTGGAGGGCTGGCGACGGCCTCGATGGCGGCGTCACGCGGGCCCGGCCTGCGCTTGCGCCGCGCAGACCGATGCATTAAAACAAACAAAAATGTCGTGCCGATGACAGCAAAATGACAAGCCGAGGAAATTGCTTCCCCGTGTGCGGCGCGCAGGCGCTTGC
>NZ_JAGXJZ010000773.1:0-246 GCF_019091095.1 Achromobacter sp. GbtcB20
GTTGGTGTCGACCAGGTGCGAGCCGCGCAGCTCGCCGTCGGGGTCGTACACGGCGAGGCAGTATTCGTCGAGGATCTCGCCTGGCAGCGCGTCGTCGGGGCCGGGCTGGGACCAGCGCTCGTCCGGATAATGCACGAAGTCCGCGTTGTCGATCTCTTCGCCCCAGTAGGAGCCGGCATAGAAGTGGTTGTTGCTCTGGCGCCCGATGTACTCGCCCAGGGCCGAGGCCACCGCGCTCTCCTTGGT
>NZ_JAGXJZ010000774.1:0-245 GCF_019091095.1 Achromobacter sp. GbtcB20
CGCACGGCGGCCGCCTCGGCCAGGGGCCAGTCGCGCCAGTGGGCGCTTAGTGACAGCAGGGCGCGCAGGCCGGCGGGGGCAGCGTCAGGGCCGCCGCGCAGTATTGCGTGCATCTTGCCATTTTCGCACAAGGGCAAGATAGATGGAGCACGAATGCGCGAGGGGCGCCAGCGGCGCTCCACGGCCTGCGCCTTGCAGCCGAACTTACAGCTTGATGAAGTGTTCGCGGTAGTACTTCAGCTCTT
>NZ_JAGXJZ010000775.1:0-245 GCF_019091095.1 Achromobacter sp. GbtcB20
TCACGAAGATTTCTTCGACGATCTGCGGCGCAAGACCCATCGACGGTTCATCCAGCAGGATCATGTTCGGGTTGGCCAACAGCGCGCGGCCGATCGCGGTCATCTGCTGCTCGCCGCCCGAGGTGTACCCGGACTGGCTGGTGCGCCGCTGCTTCAAGCGCGGGAAATACTGGTAGACCCGTACAAGCGCGGCGGCGGTGTCGCCGCGGCTCATGCTGCGCGTATAGGCGCCGGTCAGCAGGTTT
>NZ_JAGXJZ010000776.1:0-245 GCF_019091095.1 Achromobacter sp. GbtcB20
GCTTCGATGCCGTCGGCCACCTGGGCGACGCCTACGGGCTGCGCTCGGTGTTCGCCTTCGACCCGACGCGGCGCAACGGGATGATCGTCCTGGTCGGCGGCAGCGCGCGCGATCCGGGCAGCCAGAAAGGGCGCTATTCGGCGCTCGCGAGTTTCGAAGAAAAATTGCTTACCAGCACATTTAACCATGCCATCGTCGGCTAAATCCGCTTTTGTTGGATAGATCTATCCATGGTGCATGAAATG
>NZ_JAGXJZ010000777.1:0-245 GCF_019091095.1 Achromobacter sp. GbtcB20
GCGGGGGGCCACAGTACAATGACATTGTCGAACTCCCTGTTTTTCGCGCCGTGAACAGTCATTGCCCGAAAGCCCCGTGCGTTGACAAAGGCGAGCCGGCGCCGGTTGGCGAACGACTGGCGGATCACGAATTCCAGTTCCTGCGCCGTGAACAGGTGGCGTCCCTTTGCGCGGCGCTGCCCGTCCAGGTAGTCGGCCACGTCGCTGAGGATGCGGCCGTCGCCGGCATTGCCGATCATGGCCTT
>NZ_JAGXJZ010000778.1:0-245 GCF_019091095.1 Achromobacter sp. GbtcB20
TTAGCAACGTCTTGGCGTTCCCTTTCGCGTTATCTGGCACGTTCACATCGTTAACGTAATTTTCCAGCCACGACTTGAACTCATATCCTTGACCAAGGACGCCACTCAGGTCAGTCTTCTTGACCTGACCAATACTACTCACCCCATTATCGCGGCGAACACGAACAATCTGGCAAAGGTCGTCCGCCACTTTGCCTACGAAAATTGGCGAATGACTGGTCACGATCACCTGTTGGGTGTCTCCT
>NZ_JAGXJZ010000779.1:0-245 GCF_019091095.1 Achromobacter sp. GbtcB20
GTACAGGAATGAGCGCTGAAACCCGTGGCCATAACGATCAAGTGCAAAGGATGTTTGGCCAAGCATCGCGCCTACGAAGCCATGCCGAATCAGGTTTTTGGTGATATCCTCCGGTGCAACCGGATTTACTCCCATATCGAATCGAACTCCCCATTGCTCAATGGACTGATTGATAGGCTTCGAAATCTGAGTCAAGAATCCTTCGTCTCCACACGCCTCGGCGTTCAATTTTCCGAACGCCCCTT
>NZ_JAGXJZ010000078.1:0-872 GCF_019091095.1 Achromobacter sp. GbtcB20
CTTGCGCCTCGAGACGGCGGTGCGCAGCCACTGCGTGTTCGATTCCGAATCGCGCGAACTGCGGGTCGGCGTCGTGGCGGGCCTGTCGGAAGGGCAGCTGAAGGAACGCGTCAAGCTGTGGTTCCAGGCCGAGGCCAAGCGCCTGTTCACCGAGCGCCTCGACCTGTATGCGCCGCGCCTGGACGTGCATTACCGCTCGATGACGCTGTCCTCGGCCGGTTCGCGCTGGGGCTCGTGCACGGTGGCCGGCAACATCCGCCTGAGCTGGCGCCTGATCCACTATCCGCTGGCCCTGGTCGACTACGTGGTGGTGCACGAACTGGCGCACCTGCGCGAAATGAACCACAGCCCGCGCTTCTGGGCGGTGGTCGGGTCGGTGTATGCGGATTACGACGGCGCGCGGCTGGAACTGCGGCGCCGGTCGCATGAGATGCCGGTGTTGTTTACTGACTGATCTTCGAAGCGCTCGGGCGATTCGAGCGCTGCCTGAACGCGTGGACGGGGGACCCGTCCACCCTACGCGTCATACGGCTACTGTAACGAAGGAACGTTGCGTGGACGTTTTCGAACCCGCGGCGTCATGAACCGACACCGCGCCACATCCTACCTCAGCGCATTCTCGCGCCGCGTCGCCGCCAGCACGCGCATCGCCCCCTGCTGCGTCTCGTTCAGGCAGCGGTAGGGAATCGGCAGGGTGCCGCGCTTCAGGACCATCATGAAGCCGCGCGAGTAGGTGCGCACCGCCGTCACGTCGGCCCAGTCGATCAGCGTAACGCCACCGCTGGTGCGCACGATGCCGTGCTGGTCGATGGTGGATTCATAGGTGCGCTTGCCGCGTCCGAGCAGCACGAAGTGCAGCGCGGCGCTGGCGG
>NZ_JAGXJZ010000780.1:0-245 GCF_019091095.1 Achromobacter sp. GbtcB20
GTTGTTTGCATCAGTAGGTTCCTTCAAAGGTCACCGGAATGTAGCGACCAGCTTTAATCTCTTCTTCCCAGAATCGCTTACGTTCTGCCACCTTTGCCGAATCATACTGCTCCAGTGCCCGGACGATGTTTTCCATCTCAGTTGGGAACGACGTCTGCATCCATGCTAACAGGGGAATGGAGGTATGCAGGTGCTCCAGTTCGACCTGGCGCCGCGCGAGCAGGTCGTAACTTTGGTCGAACAGG
>NZ_JAGXJZ010000781.1:0-245 GCF_019091095.1 Achromobacter sp. GbtcB20
GCCTCGACCCTGCCGGACCGCTTCGCCTTCAAGAGCGGCGCCAAGAACCGGGTCGTCAAGATCTTCATCGACTACCTGAGGAACGGGCAGGGCGCCACCACGGTCTGCGCCTGGGCCGCGCGGGTGCGTCCGGGCCTGGGCATCTCGGTGCCGGTCGCATGGGAAGAGCTGAAGTCCCTGAAGTCGGGCGACCAATGGAACGTGACCAACGTGCACACCCGGCTGGACCTTGGCAATGAACCCTG
>NZ_JAGXJZ010000782.1:0-245 GCF_019091095.1 Achromobacter sp. GbtcB20
GAGGAGCGCCAGCGCCAGGCCGAGGCCCTCGTTGCCGGCGATGCTTTCGTGCAAGACATGGAGCGCACCTTCAACGCCTTCGTGGTGCCCGGCTCGGTCAGGCCGCCGGCCGCCTGAACCGCACACCCTTTCTCACCCTCCGACGTATTGGAGAAGCACATCATGATGAAAAACCAGGTCGCAGGCATGATGAAACAGGCGCAGGCCATGCAGGACAACATGAAGAAGGCGCAAGAGCAGCTGGC
>NZ_JAGXJZ010000783.1:0-244 GCF_019091095.1 Achromobacter sp. GbtcB20
GGCGATAGTTCATCGTGATGTCGGTAATGTTGACATTACGAATCGGCTGTCCCCTCTTTTGCTGCTTTGTTTTGGCTTCGGACATACAACACCTCCTTAACTGACAAAATTTAAATAACCCTTAATTTTCGCCGATTTTTTGATCCGCACCAATAACCGAAGCCCGATTATCAGGATGCAGCGCGAGGAACAGGGTTTTGTTCGGCGCTTTCTCCAAACCAACATATTTTAATCGCATGAAGCG
>NZ_JAGXJZ010000784.1:0-244 GCF_019091095.1 Achromobacter sp. GbtcB20
GGCCGCGCCGATCAGGGCATCCACGGACTGCTGGTCGGGCACGAAATAGGCCGAGGTGATGTGCACCGATTTCTTGGCCTCGTTGATCGCCACCAGCAGCGACTTGTAGATTTCCGAGTGCCGGTTCGGCTCGGTGGCCAGCACCCGCACGAACTTGTCGCCGGCCGGCGCCAGGCGCGGGAAGTAGTCGACCGCCGGCAGTTCGCCCGCTTCCTGGCGCACCCAGTTGTCGATGAGGGCCCAC
>NZ_JAGXJZ010000785.1:0-244 GCF_019091095.1 Achromobacter sp. GbtcB20
TGCAGCGGCTTTGCCTTCCGTCGCCACGAAGATTCGTGCCGGCTCTGCGTCTGAAAAAGATATCGCGGCCCCTGTATCCCGCATTCCGCGTAATGGGGTTGTCAAAAAATCCGACCTCTATGCTTCCATCTGGGCCTCCTGCGACGAACTCCGCGGCGGCATGGACGCCAGCCAGTACAAGGACTATGTCCTGTTCATGCTGTTCATCAAGTACATCAGCGACAAGTACGGTGACAGCGACGAC
>NZ_JAGXJZ010000786.1:0-244 GCF_019091095.1 Achromobacter sp. GbtcB20
GTCGTGGACAGGCCGGCCTGCGCGGCCAACTGCGTCTGGCCGTAATGCCTGGAATCCAGCGAAGCGGCGTTGCCGGCTGACGCGGGGGCCGGACGGATGGCTTCTTGGAGCGCCAGCAAAGGGTCCAGCTGACCTTGCGTCGAGGGCTCCGACAAGGCGTTGAACTCGCGCCAGCCACGTTCTGTCGGCGGGTTTGGCGCCGGCGCTCCGTCGCCGTGGGGCAGGGCCCCGATATGTTCGTTCG
>NZ_JAGXJZ010000787.1:0-244 GCF_019091095.1 Achromobacter sp. GbtcB20
AGGATGGTCCCGTGTTCGGCCGCCTGACGGTCGAACAGACCATCCGCGCAGTGCTGGAACTGCAGGTGGGCCCGGACGGCCGCCCGTTGTCGACGCCCAAGAGCAACGAGCAGATGGAGTCGCTACTCGAAGAACTGCAGATCGGCCACACCCGCAGCAATGCCGCAATTTCACTCTCGGGCGGCGTACGCCGCCGCGTCGAAATCGCGCGCGCGCTGGCGACCAGCCCGCGCCTCATCCTGCT
>NZ_JAGXJZ010000788.1:0-244 GCF_019091095.1 Achromobacter sp. GbtcB20
TGTCGTACTTGCTCGCGACGAGCTGGCGGATTTCCAATAGAAGGGCTTGCGGGTTTGTGACGTCTTCTCACTGCACTACGTGAGCTGTCAAATTGGCTTTGCCACTTTTAATGCACTAGACATTCGGCCATGTACGCTGGTCACGCCAGGAAAGCTGGCGATTGCGCCGAGAAAAAGCGCATCGAGGCGCTAGATCGAGAAGTGCGGGACCTGCGCAACCTGCGCAAGGCAAACAAAATCCCGC
>NZ_JAGXJZ010000789.1:0-244 GCF_019091095.1 Achromobacter sp. GbtcB20
CTCCTGGCAGGTCATGGCGAACGGCCACGTGTATCCGCTGCAGGCCGGCCCGACCCGCCAGGCGAACCTGGCCTGGCGCGACGAAGGACGCGCGGCCAAGCTCGGCTGGTCGGTGGAGCCGGCGAATGGCGCCAATCATCCTGGCGCGGACCTGATCGACTACATGCTGCCGACCGATCCGCCGTGGTACATCGACAACCTGTCCTGCGGTCCCCTGGCGCTGAACCGTGGCGGCGTGGATATT
>NZ_JAGXJZ010000079.1:0-830 GCF_019091095.1 Achromobacter sp. GbtcB20
CGCGGGGGCAGATCCGAGCAGCAGGTTATTCATGCGGCGCTCCTCGCAAAGCGCAGCAACCCGACCGTGCGCCAGAAAATCGACAGCAACGGAATGCACGCCGACGTGATCGCCAGGTCGGCAACGTTGCGCAATGACATGCTGGTTCCCCGGATACGGCGCATGAAAAAGTACAGGGTCAGCGCGGCCCATACGACAGCTGGCGCGATGGCCGCTGCCGCATGGCCGGTTGCGAACAAACCAGCAGCCAGCAAAAAGGCGCCCGTAACGCTCAGGTAAAAGCGCGGGCCATGCCGGCGGATGCGTTCCTGATACAGCGCGGGGTACTTGCGGCGCAGCAGCATGTCGAACATCACCTTTTTCTGCATGCCCAGTCCAGCCGCGAAACTCACCGGTCGCACCGGGTGCTGCACGCGCGCGTGCTCGCACCGCGCGATGCGCAAGCCGGCATCGAGCAGCGCAAATTGCAGGTCCGAGTCCTCACGCCAGGCCATCGTGTAGCGCGTGTCGAATCCGCCGACCGCCAGCAACGCCGACCGCCGCACGAAGCAATTCGCGGTGATGAACTCGGCGCGCGTCAAGCCCGAGGCGTCGCGCTCGTAGTCGCTGGGCGGGTCCGGGATGGGCATCTCCGTGACGCCGGTCACCGCCGCCACGTCCGGCGCGAAGCCGCGCAGTCCCTGCGCAAGCCAGTCCCGATGCGGAATCGTGTCGTCGTCGGTAAAAGCGATGATCTCGGCCTTGGCACTGCGCCAACCCAGGTTGCGGGCGCCCGACGGCCCGCGGGTGCCGGACACCGGCAGGTAGCGCACCGCCCGCGCATCGCCCCA
>NZ_JAGXJZ010000790.1:0-244 GCF_019091095.1 Achromobacter sp. GbtcB20
GCCCTGGCTGCGGCGCCTGCCCTTCGGCCGCCTGCCGGGCGACATCCACGTCGTGCGCGAGGGCTTCAGTTTTCACTTTCCGATCGTGACCTGCATCGTCGTCTCGATCGTCATCACGCTGATTCTTTGGATCTTCCGGCGCTGAAAGCACGCCTTGCCCGTGCCGATATGTTGTCGCGCCAACACATGCTTGCATATTTTCTTTCCGATAATAAATTGCATTCTCTATAATTCTATTTTCTTT
>NZ_JAGXJZ010000791.1:0-244 GCF_019091095.1 Achromobacter sp. GbtcB20
GCGACCAGGTTCGCATCGGCGGGAGCGACTGGCGTGTCATCGTGGGCTACGGGCACGCGCCGGAACCAGCGTCGCTGTTTACGCCTGAACTTGGCGTGCTGATCACCGGCGACATGGTGCTGCCGCGCATTTCCACCAACGTCAGCGTGTTCGAATACGTACCCGACGCCAATCCGCTGCCTTTGTATCTGCGCTCGCTTCACGGCTATGACGGCCTGCCCCGCGACACGATGGTGCTGCCGTG
>NZ_JAGXJZ010000792.1:0-244 GCF_019091095.1 Achromobacter sp. GbtcB20
GTATCAGGCCGCTGCGCAACCAGAGCTTGCGGCCGGGACGGGACGTCAGGAACGATGCGGGCACTAGCGCGGCTGTCCTTCAGGGATGAAGACGTAGCCCAGGCCCCAGACGGTCTGGATGTACAGCGGGCTGGACGGGTCCGGTTCGATGAGCTAGCGCAGGCGCGAGATCTGGACGTCGAGCGAGCGGACGAACACTTCGTATTCGCGACCCCGGGCCAGTTCCATCAGCTTCTCGCGCGAG
>NZ_JAGXJZ010000793.1:0-244 GCF_019091095.1 Achromobacter sp. GbtcB20
GAGGGCGGCGGGCCATTACAATGGAGCATTCAACCACAAGCGGAGTGGGCAACCATGGAATGGCTTTCCGATCCGAATATCTAGATGTGCTTCCTGACCCTGGTCGTGCTCGAGTTCGTCCTCGGCATCGACAACCTGATTTTCATCGCGATCCTGGCCGACAAGCTGCCGCCGCACCAGCGCGACAAGGCGCGCCTGCTGGGCCTGTCGCTGGCAATGGCGATGCGCCTGGGCCTGCTGGCGA
>NZ_JAGXJZ010000794.1:0-244 GCF_019091095.1 Achromobacter sp. GbtcB20
CCAGGAACAGCACCGGACTGAGGCGCCCCAGGGCCAGGCGCAGGCGCAGGGCCGGCGAAGCGAGGGCGGCGTTCTTCATGGCGCTCCCCACAGGGCGTCGAGCTGGAAGCGGATCGGCCGGGTCGGGTCCTGTTCGCCGATCTCGTGGCGCACCAGCGTGACGGCGCCGAACCATTCCTGCTTCTGGAGCGCTTCGACGTAGGCGATCATGTCGTCGCTGCCGCGCGCTTCGGCGGTGGTGCGC
>NZ_JAGXJZ010000795.1:0-244 GCF_019091095.1 Achromobacter sp. GbtcB20
GCGCCAGCCGCGCCGCGTGATCGTCGACAGCCGGCTCGAGATTTCCCTGGATGCGCGCATCCTGCAGGGCGAGCCGTGCTGGATCGTCGCGGCCCTGGCCGATGGAGAGGCGGCCGAAGACAAGGCGGCGCGCCTGCGCGCGGCCGGCGTCAGCGCCCATACCCGCAAGTCGGGCGAGCTGATCAGGGTGCAGGTCGGCCCGTTCGGCAGCCGCGAAGGGGCCGAGAAGGCGCGCGCCAAGCTC
>NZ_JAGXJZ010000796.1:0-244 GCF_019091095.1 Achromobacter sp. GbtcB20
CTCGCCGCGGTTGGCGGCAGGCTTCAGGACGCCCGGCGGCAGCGCGGCCTGGGCGCGCACGATCACGTCGGGGATCTTCCATTCGGCCAGCACCGCCGCCGACAGGGTGTCGTAGCTGCAGCCGAGGTACAGCTGGGAGGCCTGCGCCGGCGTATGCCTCCCGCCGGCAACCAGCTGCCGGATCTCGCGGTAGCGTTCGTGCGCGTGCGATGCCACCAGCAGCGCGCCCAGGTTCTTGAACAGC
>NZ_JAGXJZ010000797.1:0-244 GCF_019091095.1 Achromobacter sp. GbtcB20
AACGGCGTCAAGGCCGTCGTCGTCGATAATGCGCTCCAGAAAGCCGAACCGCTGGCCTACCACTTCGTCACCAACTTCGCCAAGGATAACGACCTGCAAGTGGACGACGCCTGCTTCGACGAACTGCCGGGCGATCCGAAACCGTAGGCAGTTCGAAGCCCGGTTTGAGCTAGACCAAGCCGTCTGCCACTCTCCGCATTAGCGTGAAGCCATAGGGTGTGGGCACGGTCGCCTTCGTAGGGTG
>NZ_JAGXJZ010000798.1:0-244 GCF_019091095.1 Achromobacter sp. GbtcB20
CCCGATTATTAGACTTAGAGTTGTTCAAAATGGCTATGGAAGGAGATACTCCAGCGATTTGAACTCAATAGACTGCCGCAACCAAACTTGAACCAAGAACTAAGCGACCTCATGCAATGTATCTCAAGAAAGGGGCCACCCACACAACTGGCAAAGGTTACTTTTAGATGTGCTACTTGGTGGATGTGGAAGGAGAGATGTAACAGAATATTTGAATGCCAACATAAAAACAATGCTCAGCTAT
>NZ_JAGXJZ010000799.1:0-243 GCF_019091095.1 Achromobacter sp. GbtcB20
GCCCCGGTCGAGGCCGGGGCGCTTGCCTTCGGCGCGGGTCAAGCGGCCAGTGCCTCGGCGGGTTCATCCGCCATTGCCTCGGTATCCTCCGGGGCGTCCTGCTCCGGGCCTTCTTCCTGCGCGGCCTCCTGCGGGCCTTCGGCCTTGAAGATGGCGGGCATCCAGCCGGTGCCATCGGCCAGCCGCTCGGCCCCGCTGGCAATGTCGGCCTTCTTGAGCTTCGCCAGCCGGGTGACGAATTCC
>NZ_JAGXJZ010000008.1:0-211138 GCF_019091095.1 Achromobacter sp. GbtcB20
GTCTGAACACGCTCATCGGTCCGCGTGTAGCGATAGCTAATCACTACAGTGGCCAAGATACAAGGTGTCTGACACCCCACGGAAGCACTCTACAGCCGACGCATCTGCTCCAAGGGTGTCAGACACCTGAGAACAACGCCGCTTGCGTCAGGCCGTCTTGCGCGGCTTGCGCGGGGCGTTGCGGGCGAGCCTGTCGTACACGGCGTTGGGGAGCAGGCGCATCAGCTTGGCCACCACACCCATCTGCCACGGAATCACCGTGTAGCTCGTGCCCTTGTCGATTGCCGCGCGGGCGCGCGATGCGAAGGCGTCGGCTTCCATCAGGAAGGGCATCGAGTACGGGTTATGCGCCGTCATGGCGGTTTTGATGTAGCCGGGCGCGATCGTCACCACGCCAATGCCCTGGGCGGCCAGTTCAAGCCGCAGGCTCTCGCAATACGTCGCCACCGCCGACTTGGACGCGCTGTAAGCGCCCGCCCCGGGCAGGCCGCGCACACCGGCCACGCTGGCGATGCCGACCAGCCGCCCCGCCCCCGCCGCGCGCATTGGTCCGATGAAGGGCTCGAAGGTGGAGACCGTGGCCAGCAGGTTAGTGTCCACGATGGCCTTGAACACGTCGAAATCCTCGCCATGGTCGGTCAGCGTGCCGGCACTGATGCCCGCGCTGGCGATGACCACGTCCACCCTGCCCTGGCAGAACGCGATGAAGTCCAGCGCCGCGGCATGCAGCGCCTGGCGGTCGCGCACGTCGACGGCATAGCAGCGGTGGGCGCCAGGCAGACTGCCGGCCAGTTCCTGCAGCGCGTCCTCGCGCCGGCCCAGCAGGCCCAGCGTGGCGCCCGATGCGGCGTATTGCTGCGCCAGCGCGCGGCCCAGCCCGCTGCTGGCGCCGGTGATGAAGACGTTGACCATGTGTGCCCGTCGCTGTGTTGGCGTTGCAAAGAATTAGGGCACGCTCTCGCGTGCCCTAACGTTGACTACCGGCTTAGCCGTGCAGGGAAGCGTGAAGCTCTTGCAGCGGGTACACCTGCAGGCCGAGGCCCTGGCGCAGATACTGCATGCCTTCGACCGCGGCGCGGGCGCCGGCGATGGTCGTGAAGAAGGTCACGCGGGCGGCCAGCGCCTGGGTGCGGATGGTGCGCGAGTCGGCGATGGCGTTGCGGCGTTCTTCGACGGTGTTGATGACCAGCGAGATTTCGCCGTTCTTGACCATGTCGACGATGTGCGGACGGCCTTCGTTGACCTTGTTCACCACTTGCACCGGAATGCCGGCGGCTTCGATCTCGGCGGCCGTGCCGCGCGTGGCGACCAGCTTGAAGCCCAGGGTGTGCAGGCCGCGCGCCACTTCGACGGCGCGGGGCTTGTCCTGGTTCTTCACGCTGATGAACACCGTGCCGGATTCCGGCAGACGCACGCTGGCTGCCAGCTGCGATTTCACGAAGGCTTCGCCGAAGCTCATGCCCACGCCCATCACTTCGCCGGTCGACTTCATTTCCGGTCCAAGGATGGTGTCCACGCCCGGGAACTTCACGAACGGGAAGACGGCTTCCTTGACCGAGAAGTAAGGCGGCACGACTTCCTTCGTGATGCCTTGCGCGGCGAGAGTCTGGCCGGCCATGGCGCGCGCGGCGATCTTGGCAAGCTGCAGGCCCGTGGCCTTGGAGACGTAAGGCACCGTACGCGAGGCGCGCGGGTTCACTTCCAGCACGTAGACGTCACCGCCCTGGATGGCGAACTGCACGTTCATCAGGCCGCTGACGTTCAGGGCCTTGGCCATCATCGTGGTCTGGCGCTTGATCTCGGCGATGACTTCCGCCGACAGCGAGTACGGCGGCAGGCTGCACGCCGAGTCGCCCGAGTGCACGCCGGCCTGCTCGATGTGTTCCATGACGCCGCCGATGAAGACGGTTTCGCCGTCGGCCAGGCAGTCCACGTCGACTTCGGTGGCGTTGTTCAGGAAGCGGTCCAGCAGCACGGGCGAGTCATTGCTGACCTTCACGGCTTCGCGCATGTAGCGCTCGAGGTCCTGCTGCTCGTGCACGATTTCCATCGCGCGGCCGCCCAGCACGTAGCTGGGACGCACGACGAGCGGATAGCCGATTTCGGCGGCGTGGGCCAGGGCCTCGCCTTCGGTGCGCGCGGTGCGGTTGGGCGGCTGACGCAGGCCAAGCTTGTTGAGCAGCTTCTGGAAGCGCTCGCGGTCTTCGGCGACGTCGATGGATTCGGGGCTGGTGCCGATGATGGGCACGCCGTTGGCTTCCAGGGCGCGCGCCAGCTTCAGCGGGGTCTGGCCGCCATACTGGACGATCATGCCGACAGGGTTTTCCTTGTGGACGATTTCCAGCACGTCTTCCAGCGTCAGCGGCTCGAAGTACAGACGGTCGGAGGTGTCGTAGTCGGTGGACACGGTTTCCGGGTTGCAGTTGACCATGATGGTCTCGTACCCGTCATCGCGCAGCGCCAGCGCGGCATGCACGCAGCAGTAGTCGAACTCGATGCCCTGGCCGATCCGGTTCGGGCCGCCGCCCAGCACCACGATCTTCTTGCGATCGGTGGGCGCGGATTCGCACTCTTCCTCGTACGTGGAGTACATGTAGGCGGTGCGGGTGGCGAATTCGGCGGCGCAGGTGTCGACGCGCTTGTAGACCGGGCGCACGTTGAGCTGGTGGCGCAGCTTGCGCACTTCGGATTCCGAGGAGTCCAGCAGGAACGCGAGGCGGCGGTCCGAGAAACCGCGGCGCTTCAGTTCGAACAGCGTGGCGTAGTCCAGGTCGGCCAGCGTCTTTTGCTCGAGCGCCAGCTCGATGTCGACGATTTCCTTGATCTGCGAAAGGAACCACGGGTCGATGTGCGTGATGTTGTGCACTTCGTCCAGCGTGAAACCTTGCGCGAAGGCGTCGCCCACGTACCAGATGCGTTCCGGACCGGGTTCGCCCAGTTCGACCTGCAGCTTTTCGCGGTCCGTGGTCTTCTGGTTCAGGCCGTCGACGCCCACTTCCAGGCCACGCAGCGCCTTCTGGAACGATTCCTGGAAGGTGCGGCCGATGGCCATGACTTCACCCACGGACTTCATCTGGGTGGTCAGGCGCGCGTCGGCGGTGGGGAATTTTTCGAAGGCGAAACGCGGCACCTTGGTGACCACGTAGTCGATCGTCGGTTCGAACGAAGCCGGCGTTGCGCCGCCAGTGATTTCGTTGCGCAGCTCGTCGAGCGTGTAGCCGACGGCCAGGCGCGCGGCGACCTTGGCGATAGGGAAACCCGTGGCCTTGGAGGCCAGCGCCGACGAACGCGACACGCGCGGGTTCATCTCGATGACGATCATGCGGCCGTTCTTGGGATTGACGGCGAACTGCACGTTCGAGCCGCCCGTATCCACGCCGATCTCGCGCAACACCGCGATCGATGCGTTACGCATGATCTGGTATTCCTTGTCGGTCAGCGTCTGGGCCGGCGCGACGGTGATGGAGTCGCCCGTGTGGACGCCCATCGGATCCAGGTTTTCGATGGAGCAGACGATGATGCAGTTGTCCGCCTTGTCGCGGACCACTTCCATCTCGAATTCCTTCCAGCCGAGCAGCGATTCTTCGATCAGGAGTTCGCTGGTGGGCGAGGCTTCCAGGCCGCGGCGGCAGATGGTTTCGAATTCTTCGGCGTTGTAGGCGATACCGCCGCCCGAGCCGCCCATCGTGAAGCTGGGGCGAATGACGGCGGGAAAGCCGGAGGTGCCGACTTCGGCCGCGATGCGGCGCTGCACTTCCCAGGCCTCGTCCATGCTGTGGGCGACGCCCGACTTGGCCGATTCCAGGCCGATGTCGGTCATGGCCTGCTTGAACTTCTGGCGGTCTTCGGCCTTTTCGATTGCGTGTTCGTTGGCGCCGATGAGTTCGACGTTGTGCTTCTTGAGCACGCCGTGGTGGGCCAGGTCCAGCGCGCAGTTCAGCGCGGTCTGGCCGCCCATCGTGGGCAGGAGCGCATCGGGCTTTTCACGCTCGATGATCTTTTCGACGGCTTGCCAGGTGATGGGCTCGATGTAGGTGACGTCGGCCGTTTCCGGGTCCGTCATGATCGTGGCCGGGTTGCTGTTCACCAGGATGGTGCGGTAGCCCTCGGCCTTGAGCGCCTTGCAAGCTTGCGCGCCGGAGTAGTCGAATTCGCAGGCCTGCCCGATGATGATGGGGCCGGCGCCGATGATGAGAATGCTTTTTAGGTCTGTACGCTTGGGCATGATGCAATCTTTACTTTTGGCCGGACATCAGGCTGATGAACTTGTCGAACAGCTCGAGGATGTCGTGCGGACCCGGGCTGGCTTCGGGGTGACCCTGGAAGCAGAAGGCCGGGCGGTCGGTGAGCTCGAAGCCTTGCAGCGTGCCGTCGAACAGCGACACGTGCGTCACGCGCGCGTTGGCGGGCAGGCTGGCCGCGTCGACGCCGAAACCGTGGTTCTGGCTGGTGATGAACACGCGCTTGGACGCCAGGTCCTGCACGGGGTGGTTGGCGCCGTGATGGCCCGTCTTCATCTTGACGGTCTTGCCGCCCACCGCCAGGCCCATGATCTGGTGGCCAAGGCAGATGCCGAACACGGGCAGCTTCTTGTCCAGGAAGGCACGCGTGGCTTCGATGGCGTAGTCGCAGGGCTCGGGGTCGCCGGGGCCGTTGGACAGGAACACGCCGTCGGGATTGAGCTTGAAGACCTCTTCGGCGGAGGTCTGGGCGGGCACCAGCGTGATGCGGCAGCCGCGGTCGGCCAGCAGGCGCAGGATGTTGCTCTTCACGCCGTAGTCGTAGGCGACCACGTGGAACTTGGACTGGTCGGGCGACGTGTATCCGCCTTCGAGCTGCCAGGTGCCTTGCGTCCAGCCGGTGCTTTCCTTGATGGACACGACCTTGGCCAGATCCTGGCCGGCCATGCCGGGAAAGCCGCGGGCGAGTTCAACGGCGCGCTCGGCGTCGGAACCCACGAGGATGCACGCGCCCTGGGCGCCCTTTTCGCGCAGGATGCGCGTGAGCTTGCGGGTGTCGATGCCGGAAATGGCAACGATGCCCTGCTCGTTCAGGTAGTCAGGCAAGGATTGCGTGGAACGGAAGTTCGACACGCGCGCGGGGCAGTCGCGTACCACCAGGCCGGCGGCATAGACGCGATTGGATTCCACGTCTTCGGCGTTGACGCCGGTGTTGCCGATGTGCGGATAGGTCAGCGTGACGATCTGGCCGCTATAGCTGGGATCGGTGAGAATTTCCTGGTACCCGGTCATCGCGGTGTTGAACACCACTTCGGCGACGGTATGGCCAGGCGCACCGATCGACACGCCTCGAAAAATGGTACCGTCCGCCAGAGCCAGAATTGCAGGAGGGAAGCGGTTGATCCCCTCGGGAAAGAGTTGCGGCAGCACAGTAAACCCCGGTTTTAGAATCGATAATCAAACCTTCGGATTATACCTTGACCGGCCGTTTTTCCCGGAGAACCGCGCCAAATAAGGCCGAAATCGGTGTTTTCGGCTGTTTTGCCGCGCCGTTGGGCGGCATTCCATGACCGCCCTCGGCCTTGCGGCGGACAGCGGCGTGACGGCGTCGGTGATACGCTAGCAGCACCTTCAACCCTAGCCTGCTGCGAGTCGTATAAGTCCATGCCCAGCCAACTTGACGCCCTGCGTGATCACACCACCGTTGTCGCCGATACCGGCGATTTCGAAGCCATGAAGGCGCTGCGTCCCACCGACGCGACCACCAACCCGTCCCTGATTCTTAAGGCCGTGCAGCAGGACGCCTACCGTCCGCTGCTGGAAAAGACCGCGCGCGAACACCGCGGCGCGTCCACCGCCGAGCTCATGGATCGCCTGCTGGTCGCCTTCGGCCGCGCGATTCTGGACATCGTGCCGGGCCGCGTGTCCACCGAAGTGGACGCCCGCCTGTCGTTCGACACCCGCGCCACCATCGAACGCGCCCGCGGCCTGATCGCCCTGTACGAGGCCGCCGGCATCCCGCGCGAGCGTGTGCTGATCAAGATTGCCTCCACCTGGGAAGGCATCCAGGCCGCCCGCGTCCTGCAGTCCGAAGGCATCCGCTGCAACCTGACCCTGCTGTTCTCGCTGCCCCAGGCCGTCGCCTGCGCCGATGCGCACGTGCAGCTCATCTCCCCGTTCGTGGGCCGCATCTACGACTGGCACAAGAAATCGGCCGGGGCGTCGTGGGTCGAAGAGGACAATACCGGCGCACGCGACCCCGGCGTTCAATCCGTCACCAATATCTACCGCTACTACAAGCACTTCGGGATTCCCACGGAGATCATGGGCGCGAGCTTTCGCAACGTGGGGCAGATCCTTGCCTTGTCCGGCTGCGACCTGCTGACGATCAGCCCGGACCTGCTGAACAAGCTGGCCTCCACCGAGGGCGACGCCCCGGCGCAGCTTCGCGCCGGCGACGCGCGCGGCGGCATCGAACGCATCGGTGCGGATGAAGTCACGTTCCGCACCCTGCTCAATGAAGACGCGATGGCCAGCGAAAAACTGTCCGAGGGGATCCGCCTGTTTGTGGCCGATGCCATCAAGCTGGACGCCCTGATCGACGCGCAGCGAGGCTGAGCCAGCGTGGCGCGCGGTGTTCGTCCGCGCGCTCCTTTCCTACCGGTGATCGTGGGAGTGCACCTGCAGCGCTTCCAGGAACCGCGATACCATGTTGTATGCGGCGATTGTCGCCGTCAGCTCGACCACCAGTTTTTCCGACCCCATGGCCGCCCGGACGGCGTCGAACACCGCTTCGGGAACCTGCACGTGACGCGTCATGGCGTCCGTGTAGGCCAGCACCGCCCGTTCGCGTTCGCTGAACAGACCCGAGGTTTCCCACGCATCCAGCGCATCGAGCTGCGCCTGGGACACGCCTTCCTTCAATGCGATCGGCGCATGCTGGTCGGCCTCGTAGGGCGCACCGTTGATGGCCGCCACCCGCATGATGACGAGCTCGCGCAGATCGCCCGGCAACGTGCTGAGCTGCCGGATCGACGTCAGGTAGTTCAGCCAGCCGTCGGCCACGGCGGGACTGTGCAGCAGCATCTGATACAGATGCAGCACACTGCCCCGCTGCTCGACGATACGTTCCACGAGGGGCCGTGCTTCGGGATGAGTCAAATCAGCGTAGGGCAAACGGGCCATGCGAACTCCGGAAGGTTAAGGGCAGCAAATGCACACATTCTCACAATATCTTTGACATAATGGCACTACCTCCGCGCGTCCACGGTTACTCACTCGCATGAATGCGCCCACAGAATCCTACCCCCAATTCACTCTCGCCAATTGCGATAGCGAACCGATACATATACCGGGCGCCATCCAGCCGCTGGGGGCGCTGCTCGCGTTCGACATGGACGGCACGCTGCGCTACGCCAGCGAAAATGCCGCCCAGCTGCTCGACACGTGTCTGACGCTGGACCAGCCCTGCGCGCCCGAGGCGCTGCCGCCCGGCCTGGCATACTGCCTGTCCACGTGGATCGGCAACCCTGACCCCATTTTCGATCCGCTGACCATCACGCTGGATCGCGCCACGTATGACGTCATTGGCCATCGCAATACCGATGGACTGACCATCGTCGAACTCGAGCGCCGCGCCGACGGCGTTGGCATTGCCGCCCCCGAGCGCATCTATCGCAGCATCGAGCGCGTGCGCCGGCAGCGCGACATTCCCTCGCTTCTGGACGGCATGGTGCGCGAAGTGCAGCGCGCCACGGGCTTTGACCGGGTGATGGCGTATCGCTTCCATCCCGACGACAGCGGCGAGATCGTGGCCGAACAGCGCCGCGCCGACCTGGACGACTGGGTGGGCCGCCGCTACCCCGCCGGCGACATCCCGGCGCAGGCGCGCCGGCTCTATACGGTAAACACCCTGCGCCTGATCGCCGACGCGACCTACCACCCCGTGCGCGTGCTGAGCGGCCCGTCGCCGGAGCCGCGCGCGCTGGACATGAGCTTTTCGGTCTTGCGCAGCGTGTCGCCCATCCATCTGGAATACATGGCGAACATGGGCGTGCGGGCGTCGATGAGCCTGTCGCTGGTGATCGGCGGCCGCCTGTGGGCCATGATCGCGTGCCACCACCACACGCCGCGGGCCTTGCCGTACCCTGCCCGCCTGGCGTGCGAAGCCATGGCGCAGGTCGTTGCCGCCACCGTGTCTGGCATCGAGGCGAACGAGCGGGCTGAACAATCCCGCCAGAACGCCGCGCTGGTCAGCAAGCTGGTCGAGCGCGTGTCGGCCTCTGAAAACGTGCATCAGGCGCTGTCGCAGGGCGGCGAAACGCCCGCCTCGCTGGTCCCGAACGACGCCGCGCTTTGCCTCTGGAGCAACAGCGTCACCGTGTTTGGCGGCATTGCGCCGCGCGGCGAACTGGCGGGCATTCTGAACGCGCTGGACCAGAGCGGGCAGCGCGTGGTGCACACCACCAACATCGCGCGCGATTTCCCTGAATTGCAGACCGAAATCGTCCCGTACGCGGGGCTGCTTGCCTGCAAGTTCGACCCCATGAACAATGGCTGGCTGATCTGGCTGCGCAAGGAACAGATCGAGACCCTTGTATGGGGCGGCAAGCCGGAAAAGCAATACGCCGTCGGCAGCCTCGGCCCGCGCCTGACTCCGCGCGGTTCGTTCGAGGCGTGGCGCGAAGTCGTACGCGGGGTCTGTCTGCCCTGGCTGCCCTCCGAGCTGGAAGCCGTGGACAATCTGCGCGACGAGCTCTCACACATTTCGACCAGCCGCGCCGCCGACGTCGACCGCGCCCGCACCGCGCTGCTGGCCATGCTGGGCCACGATCTGCGCGATCCGCTGCAATCGATCTCCATGGCCGCAACGCTCTTGTCGCGCACCGATACCGGGGCGCGCATGGGCGAGCGCATCCGCTATTCCAGCGGCCGGATGCAGCGCCTGATTTCGCAGGTGCTGGACCTGTCGCGCCTGCAGGGCGGGCTGGGATTGGGCATCGAAAAGCGGCTGTGCGACCTGTCGGCATTGGTCAACGGCCTCATCGAGGAAAAGCGCCAGGCCTACCCTGGCCTGCGTATCGAAACCGACGTGCCGGACGGCCTGACGCTCATGGCCGATACCGACCGCATCGCGCAGGTGGTGACCAACCTGATGAGCAACGCGCGCCAGCACGGCGCGCCGCGTCAGCCCATTGTGGTGAACGTGTCGGCGTCCGGCGACGGCGTCACGCTCAGCGTCATCAACCATGGCGAACCGATCGCCGATGACGTGCTTGCGCATCTGTTCTCACCCTTCAAGCCGGAGTCCGTGGGCCAGTCGCGCAACCGCACCGGCCTCGGCCTCGGCCTGTACATCGCCGAGCAGGTCGTGCGCGACCACGGCGGCGACATCTCGGTCCAATGCCGCGACGGACTCGTGATCTTCACAGTCTCGTTGCCCCGCGCCTTGCCGGAATCAACCCCCTCTTGAACCTGGGAGACATAACTTGAACGAAGTGCGCGCCATGCGCGTCCTGCTGGTGGACGACAACGAAATGGGATCGGAACTGCTGGCCGAGTTCCTGGCGCTTTCGAACCTGGAGACGCGGTGCGCCGCCACCGGCGCCGAAGCCCTGGAGCTGGTCGGCACGTTTGCGCCGGATGCCGTGCTGCTGGATATCCTGCTGCCCGACATGGACGGCTACGAGCTCGCCAAGCGCCTGCGCGAACGCGCCAATCCGCCGCGCATCTACGCGCTGAGCGGCCTGGCGCGGCACGAACGACGCGATGCCATCAATGGCATCTTCACCGGATGGATCGAAAAGCCGGCGGACCCCGACGCGCTCCTGGCCATTCTGCACGAGGCCAACTGACGGTTCTTCCATGATGCAATCCGACACCCTTGGCCGACTGGCCGTGAAGGGCGTGCAGCTCAAGGTGCTCAGCCAGATCTTTCCGGTGCTGCGCCACGAAGTCCTGGGCCCGCTGTCCAGCGCCTCTCTCGCGGCCGCCATGCTGCGCCAGGCCCCTGAAGGCGCCAGCGACGAAGCCGTGCAACAACGCTGCGAACGCCTCGCCGGCGATCTTTCCGACATGCTCGACGAAAGCGTGAACGTGGTGCGCGACCTGGAAGGATGGCTGAGCGACGGCGGCGCCAACGTGGCGTGCGGCGACCTGCTGCAGGACTGCCGCAAGCTGATGTTTTCGCACCTGCTGTTGTCGCACCACGGCATTCGCTGGCCGGAGCAAGTCGCCCACGCCGACGTGCCGCTGTTCAGCACCCGTTACCTGGTGCTGGCGTGGTTGTTGTGCCTGTTGCCGCTGGTGCCGGCCGACACCCACCTTGAACTGGATGCCTCCGAACCCGGCGTCTGGCGCGCCCGCGTCCCCGAGGGCGAAGCGGCCTCCGAACGGCCGCCCGCGTTCGACGCCCAGGAAGTCGAGCTGCTTGCGACGGCGGCGGGCTGGCGGCTGGAACGCCAGGACCGCTGCTGGTCGCTGCATCTGCCCGCTTAACCGATTCCATCGAGACTCGTCTCGTCAAGACCCTTCACTACAAGAACGCCATGATTTCTCCCGTCCACCAGGTGCTGCGCGAAGGCACCCGCGACCGTCACGAAACGCTGGATCACGGCCTGGCGCTGGCCGACGGCGATGTGGACCGGGGCAACTATCTGGCTTACCTGCGTGCGCTTCTGGGATGGCTGGAACCGTTGGAAGAGCGGCTCTGGCAACTGGATTGGCCGCGGGAACTGCGTGCGCCGGAACGCGCCGGCAAGACCACCTGGCTGTACGAAGACCTGCAGGCGGCCGGCGATACCGCGCCCATCGTTCATTGCGCGCATCCCCCGCAGGTGGCAGCGCCCGACGCCTACGCATTGGGCGTCGCGTACGTTGTGGAAGGTTCGCAGTTGGGCGGCCGGTTCCTGGCCAAGCGGCTGCAGGCGGCGGCGCCCGACCTGCCCCAGCGGTACCTGCGCGGCTATGAAGAAGAGGTGGGACCGCTGTGGAAGGCGTTCTTGCTGTATCTGGACAGCGAGGCTGGCGCGCGGGACCGCGAGGCGCAAGCGCTGCAAGGCGCCCGTGACGCGTTCGACAGCCTGACCGGCTGGCTGCGCAGCCAGGGTGCGCTGCGGGCCTGAGCCCGGCAGCGCACCGGCAAGGCATCTATAGCTTTTCGGTTTCGCCCGATTTGGGCTGCCACTTCATCAGGCGCTTTTCGCCGACCCCGACGATGGTGTCCAGGATCAGTGCAAAGGCCGTCAGCACGATGATGCCGGCAAACACGGTGTTCACGTCGAACGTGCCCTCGGCCTGCAGGATCAGGTAGCCCACGCCGCTTGCCGACCCGAGGTATTCGCCCACGACCGCGCCCACGAAAGCAAGCCCCACCGACGTATGCAGGCTGGAGAACACCCAGCTCGTGGCCGACGGCAGATACACATGGCGCAGCAACTGGCGCTTGCGCGCGCCCAGCATGCGGGCGTTGTCCAGCAAGGTGGGGCTGACTTCGCGCACGCCCTGGTAGACGTTGAAGAACACGATGAAGAACACCAGCGTCACGGCCAACGCCACCTTGGACCAGATGCCCAAGCCGAACCACATGCCGAAAATGGGTGCCAGGATGACGCGCGGCATCGAGTTGGCCGCCTTGATGTACGGGTCGAGGATGGCACTGGCGCGCGGCGACAGCCCCAGCCACAGACCAAAGCCCAGACCGGCGATCGTGCCGATGAAAAACGCCAGCACGGTCTCGGTCAGCGTGACGGCCAAGTGGGTGTAGATATCGGCATTGGTGACGAACCACGCCCAGATCCGCCCCCAGACCTTCAGCGGCTCGCCAAAGAAGAAGGCGACCTTGGGATCGCGCGACGCGAAATGCCAGACGGCCAGGATGATGACGAGAAGCAGCAATTGCCAGATGCGCAGGCTGCCGGAACCGGATTTATTCAGTTTGGGCATGGTTCAGGCTCGCTTCTGTTGGGCATAGCCCTTGAGCACTTCCTCGCGCAGCACACCCCAGATGGCGGCATGCAGCTCGACGAAACGCGGGTCGATGCGCACTTCGGCCACATCGCGAGGACGCGGCAGATCGATGGCAAATTCTCCGATGGGATGGGTGCCCGGACCGGCCGACAGCACGATCACGCGATCGCTCATGGCGATGGCTTCGTCCAGGTCATGGGTGATGAACAGCACCGCCTTGCGCTTGGCCATCCACAGATCCAGGACCTCGTTCTCCATGAGCTGGCGCGTCTGGATGTCCAGCGCGGAGAACGGTTCGTCCATGAGGATGATGTCCGGGTCGCGGATCAGCGTCTGCGCCAGCATGGCGCGCTTGCGCATGCCGCCCGACATCTGGTGCGGGTAACGGCCCTCGAAGCCGCCCAGGCCGACCCGGCGCATCCATTCACGTCCGCGATCCAGCGCTTCGGATCGGGCCACGCCGGCGAACTCCAGGCCGGCGATGACGTTGTCCAGCGCGCTGCGCCAGGGCAAGAGCGCCTCGCCCTGGAACATGTAGCCGGCGCGTTCGTTGATGCCGACAAGGGGCTGGCCGGATACCTTCACCTGCCCCGACGACGGCGCCAACAAACCGGCGCTGACGTTGAGCAGCGTGGACTTGCCGCAACCGGTCGGGCCCACCACGGACACGAACTCACCTGGCGCAATGGCCAGGGTCGTGTCGCTGACCGCGGTGTAGCGCTGCGACCGGTCGTCACGCGAGACAAAGGTGCAACTTATGTTTTCCAGCGACAGTGCAGCTTCAGCCATTGGCATACTTCTCGTTGGCGCGGCGCGCGAAATCGTTGGTCCATACCTTCGACGGATCGACCTTCGCGCTGTCGAAGTCAGTCTGATAGGCGGCCAGCGCCTTGAGCGCGGTGGCCGCGCCATCTTCCGGAATCATGCCGTCAGGCGACAGGCCTTCCATGCTCTTGCCGAGCGCGGCCTTGTACACGGCCGGATCGCCGAGCAGATAGGTTTCCGGCACGACCTTGGCGATTTCGTCGGGGCCGGCCTTCTGGATCCACTTGTCGGCGCGGACGATTGCGTTGGTCAGCGCCTGGACAGTGTTGGGGTTGGCGTCGATGAACGCCTGCGGCGCGTACAGGCAACCGGCCGGCATGTTGCCGCCGAAAATTTCCTGCGTGTCCTTGAGCGTGCGCGTGTCGACGATGATCTGGATCTCGCCGGGCATTTCCAGCATCGAGACCACCGGGTCCGTGTTGGAGATGGCGTCGATCTGGCCGCTGCGAACGGCGGTCACGGCACCCGCGCCGGCGCCCACGCCGATGAAGGAAACGTCCGAGGCCTTAAGGCCATGCTTGGCCAGGAAGAAGCTGACGACCATGTTGGTGGACGAACCCGGCGCGGTCACGCCGATCTTCTTGCCCTTCAGGTCGGCCGGGCCCTTGTAGCCTGGGATGTTCTTCTTGGACACGCCCACGCCGATCATCGGCGCGCGGCCTTGCAGCACGAAGGCGCGATAGGCCTGGCCCTTGGAATGCATGGACAGCGTGTGCTCGAAGGCGCCCGAGACCACGTCGGCGCTGCCGCCCACCACGGCCTGCAAGGCCTTGGAGCCGCCGGCGAAGTCGGCGATGCTGACGTCCAGCCCTTCGTCCTTGAAGTAGCCGCGCACCTCGGCAATCGTCAGCGGGAGGTAGTAGATCAGCGGCTTGCCGCCGACTGCGATCTGCACCTTGGTCTTTTCGAGTTTCTGCGCGCGCACGATGGCAGGGGCCATGCCCATGACGCCGGCAGCGCCGGCCATCTTGAGCAGTTCACGGCGGGTGACTGTCATTGGTTTGTCTCCTGGTTGTCGGATTTTCCGATAGCGCCGGTCTTCGCCAGCTCGTCGATAGCCGCTGAATCATACCCCAGCGATTTCAGGACTTCCTCGGTATGTTCCCCTAATTTCGGGCCTACCCAGCGCGTCTGGCCGGGCGTTTCCGAGAGCTTGGGAACCACGCCGGGCAGCTTGACGGGGCTGCCGTCGGCAAGGCGATGCTGCTCGATCATGCGGCGCGCAAGGAACTGCGGGTCGCTGAACATATCGGCCACGCTGTAGATCTTGCCGACCGGCACGTCGGCGCGCTTGAGCGCCTCAAGGGCCGATTCGATGCCGCGTCCGTCGCACCATTGCTGGATGGCCCCGTCGATCTCCTGGACACGCCGCGCGCGACCATCGTTGCGCACCAGGTCCGGATCCTCGGCTAGATCTTCGCGGCCGATGGCCCGCATCAGGCGATGAAAGATCGCGTCGCCATTGCCGGCGATGACGATGTTCTGGCCGTCGCGGGTGGTATAGGTGTTGGACGGCACGATGCCGGGCAGCGCGCCGCCCGTGCGCTCGCGCACCACGCCGGCCACGTCGTATTCGGGGACCAGGCTTTCCATCATGTTGAACACGGCTTCGTACAGGGCCACGTCAACCATCTGGCCCTGCCCTGCCTGGCATTCATCGCCCGTCTTTCCGTTCCAGCGGCCGCCGGTGGCGTCGCGATGGCGTAGCGCCATCATCGCGCCGATCACGCCATGCAGCGCCGCGATGGAGTCGCCGATGGAGATGCCCACGCGCAGCGGCGGACGGTCCGGATGGCCGGACACGTAGCGCAGGCCGCCCATCGATTCGCCGATGGCGCCAAAGCCGGGCTGATCCTTCATAGGGCCCGTCTGCCCATAGCCGGACAGCCGGACCATGATGAGGGCGGGATTGATGGCCCGTAGCTGTTCGTAGCCCAGCCCCCACTTTTCCAGGACGCCGGGGCGGTAGTTTTCGACCACCACATCGGCGTCCAGTGCCAGCTTGCGGGCGATCTCCTGGGCGCGGGGGTCTTTCAGGTTGAGCGCGATGGATTGCTTGTTGCGGGCCTGCACCGTCCACCACAAGGAATTGCCCTCGTGCAGATGGCGCCAGCTGCGGATGGGATCGCCGCCGCCCGTGCCGTCAGGCCCGTGCGGGGTTTCCACCTTGATGACGTCGGCGCCGAATTCGCCGAAGATGCGCGCGGCGAACGGGCCGGCGATAAGCGTGCCGAGTTCCAGGACTTTGAGTCCGGTCAGCGCTGACATGGTTTGTCTTCCTCACATTGGTTGCCCTGCCGATGCGTTGCCGGCGGGCGTTCTGGTACCGCGAGCGTCAGGTGGTCTTGCGCTCCATCAGGGCCCAGGCGATGGTACCGGCGTCGACGTATTCGAGCTCGCTGCCGGCCGGCACACCACGCGCCAGGCGCGTGACCCGCAGGCCGCGCTCGCCAAGCGCCTCGCCCAGGAAGTGCGCGGTGGTCTCGCCTTCGGCCGTGAAGTTGGTGGCCAGGATGACCTCCTGCACCACGCCGTCGGTGGCGCGTTTGATCACGCGGTCGAAATCCAGCTCGCGCGGGCCGATGCCTTCCAGCGGCGCGACGCGGCCCATGAGCACGTAGTACAGGCCGCGATAGCCGTGACTGGACTCGATCATGTTCTGGTCGGCCGGGGTTTCCACGATGCACAGCAGCGAGGGATCACGCTTGGCGTTGGAGCAGGTCGCGCAGACCTCGTCTTCGGAAAAGCTATTGCAGCGCGCGCAGTGCTTCAGATCCCGCACCGCGCCGGCAAGCGCCCGCCCCAGCATGTCCGCGCCTTGCGGATCATGCTGCAACAGGTGGTAGGCCATGCGTCTGGCCGATCGCACGCCCACGCCGGGCAGGCGTCGCAGCGCTTCGATCAGCGAGACCAGCGGCTCGGGTTCAGGCAGTAAGGGATCCATTGCAGCCTATGGCAGCGGCTATCAGAACGGCAGCTTCATGCCCGGGGGCAGCGGCATGCCGGCGGTCACCGACGCCATCTTCTCCTGGGAGGTGGCTTCGGCCTTGCGCAGCGCGTCGTTGAACGCGGCGGCGACCAGGTCTTCCAGCATGTCCTTGTCGTCGGCCAGCAGCGACGGATCGATCTCGACGCGCTTGACGTCGTGACGGCAGGTCATCGTGACCTTCACCAGACCGCCGCCCGAGGCGCCTTCGACCTGGATGTCGGCCAGCGCGTCCTGCGCCTTCTTCATGTTTTCCTGCATCTGCTGCGCTTGGCGCATCAGGCCGGCGAGTTGTCCTTTCATCATGATGGGAGCTTCCTTGAACGAGGGGAATGAGGTTGGCCGCCGTCAGGCGGCGGCCGATGAATCAACGTGGCGGATCGAGCCAGGCACGACATGGCCTCCGAAATCCGCCAACAGCGCTTGCACAAAGGGATCGTCGGCCACGGCGTTTTCGGCCGCCAGCTGGCGCGCCGCGCTCTCGGCCTGCGCCACGGCATACGCCGTGGCATCGCCGGTGACGCCGACCCGCACGTCCAGCCGGATGCCCTGCCCGAAATGTTCGCACAGGACGGTCTGCAGCCGCACGCGGCTTTCGCTTTCGGCCAGGGTCTTGACAGCCACGCGCAGGATGATGGCATCGCCCTGCACGCCGGCCCATTCGCTCTGGCGCGCCAGTTCCGAGGCCAGGCCGGTCACCGGCAGCCGCGCGGCCAGTTCGGGCCAGGACGCCGCGTCCATGTCTGCCAGGCGCGGCGCGCGCGATTGGCGCTTGCGTGCGGGCGCGGGGCCATCGCGGCGGGCGGCTGGCGGAGCGGGTGCGGGCGACGGTGACGTGGCCAGCGTTTCAAAATCGTCGTCGGGGTCGGACGTGAAGCCGCTGTCAGGCATGAACCCGCCTTCGGCTTCGAAAGGAATTTCTTCATCGACCCACGCCGGAGGACCGTCGGCATCGTCCACGGCCGGGGCGATCGCCGCCGCAGCGGGCGTCACGGCCAGGGCGGCGGAATTTTGCGCTTTGGCGGAGGCCGGGTTCGGCGAAGCGGCGTCGGCGGGGAGGTCTTCCCAAGGCGGGACACTGTTGGGATCCGCGGATTGCGGGGCGGACGCGGCGGACGATTGCGCCGGCGCCGCTGCGGCCGGCGGGGCCGGTTGCGCGGGGGCTGCCGCATCGTTTGCCGAGGATGCCGAGGCGGTATGGGCGGCGTCGGGCGAGGACGCGGAGCCGTTTGCCGGCGTGGCGGCGGCTGCGCCATCGAATGGTGCGCTGGCGTTGGCGGCCGGGGCGCCGGGCATTGCCGTGTGGGCTGTGCTCGCGCCGGTCGTCACCGGATCGGCTGTCGGCGCGGCGGCGCCGTTGGGTACTGAGGTGAAGGCAGCGTCAGTGGCTGCCCCATTGGCAGTGGCCGACGCGTTTCCAGCCGGAGCATCGTCCGCTGCCGCATTGTGGGCCGGCGCGGAAGCTGCCGTGGGGCCGGACGGGCCGGCGTCGGGTCTAGCGGCGATGGGTTGCCCGGCGGCTGCAGGCTGAGCCGCTGCCGAAGGAGAGTCTGCCGAAGGAGCGTCTGCCGCCTGCGCGGATGCCGGCACAGCGGCGGTCGACACCGCGGCGGTCGATACCGCCGGAGTCGACACAGCCGCCGTCGACGAAGCGGCCGTTGACGCAGCAGCTGGGTGAGAAGCGCCGGCCTCGGCGCCCGTGGGCGCGGCGATGGCCGCAGATGCGGCGGGCGCTGCCGTCTGGCGGGCGGGTGCGGCGGGCGCTTCCAGCGCCGTCTGCGGGCCAGCATCGCCATTGAGCGCCAGCATGCGCAGGCACGCCATGATGAAGCCTGCGTATTCGTCAGGCGCCAGCGTCAATTCGCCGCGGCTGTGCACCGCGACGGAATAGAAGAGTTGCACGGCGTCCGGATGGAGCGCCTGCGCCAGACGGGCGATGTCGGCGGCCAGCGGATCTTCGGCGGCGGTGACGCCGGTGACACGCTGCTCGATCGCGACGCGCGACAGCAGCACGGCCAAGTCGGCCAGCGCGCCGGCATACGACAGCCCGCGGATCGCGAGTTCATCGGCCACGGCCAGCACGCCCTTGGCGTCGCCCGAGGACAAGGCGTCGAGCAGGCGGACGAGATGGCGCTGGTCGATGGTGCCGAGCATGCCGCGCACGGCGTCCTCGGTCAGGTTGCCCGCGCTGTAGGCAATGGCCTGGTCGGTGAGCGACAAGGCGTCGCGCATCGAACCCGACGCGGCCTGCCCGATCAGCCGCAGGGCCGGGATCTCAAAGCCCACGTCTTCCTGGCCAAGCACGGCCTGCAAATGGCCGACGATGGAGTCGGCCGGCATCTGCTTCAGATTGAATTGCAGGCAGCGCGACAAAACCGTCACCGGAATCTTCTGCGGATCGGTGGTGGCCAGGATAAACTTGACGTGCGGGGGCGGCTCTTCCAGCGTCTTGAGCATGGCGTTGAACGCGTGCCCGGTCAGCATGTGGACTTCGTCGATCATGTAGACCTTGAAGCGTCCCGCGCCGGGCGCATAGACCGCCTGCTCCAGGAGCTGCGTCATTTCCTCGACACCGCGGTTGGACGCGGCGTCCAGCTCAAGGTAGTCGACGAAGCGGCCGGCATCGATCTCGGTGCAGGCGCGGCAGACGCCACAAGGCTTGGAGGTGATGCCGGTTTCGCAGTTGAGCGATTTGGCCAGGATGCGCGAGAGCGTGGTCTTGCCAACGCCCCGGGTTCCGGTGAACAGCCAGGCGTGATGCAGGCGTTGCGTGTCGAGCGCATGGGTGAGCGCGCGCACCACGTGATCCTGTCCCACCAGGGTATCGAACGATCGCGGCCGCCACTTGCGGGCCAATACCAGATAAGTCATGGCTGGATTGTAGAGCCTGATTGTTGAACCCGTTGATCGAGCGGGCTGGAATGCAAAGGGGACGGGCTTATTCCCGTGGAACGAATCCTTGGAAAATAACCCCGTCCCCTGTGAAAGCGATGTAGCAAACGCTACTGCCTTGAAGAATCCGGTTGGCGAGCCTTACTCCGGCACTGACCCTAAACGACTATGGCTGCTTCGTTCCCGACCTGACCAGGTTCACCGTCGAACCATGCGAAGGGGCCCGCCAGCCGAGATTCTAGCAGAGCTGCGCTTCGCGCGCTCGCTCGAATCTCGGCTGGCGGGCCCCGAGGGGCAATATGTGGGCCCCCTCCCCGGCCCTCCCCCCGAGGGGGAGGGGGTGGGGGCTTTGCTTCGCTTGCCCCTTCGGCTCGCTTCGCTTTGCCTTGCTTGGCTGCTTTGCATGGGGCACTTTCTTGGCGCGGGGGCGTTGCTTCGCTTACCCTTTTGGCTCGCTTCGCTTTGTCTTGCTTTCTATGCGGGGCTGCTTTTGACGGAGGCGTTGCTTCGCTTGCCCCTTTTACTCGCTTCGCGTGGTTGCCTCGACTGCCGCAGTTCCTTTTTGCTTGGCGCGTTACTTCGCTCGCCGTTGTGCTTGCCCTGTTGCGCGTTACTCCAGCAGATCTATCCACGCCTTTGCGCGCGGGAAGTACAACGCGGCTCGGGCGCTGCGGCCGTCCAGGGCGGTGACTTGCGTGCAGTAGCGCTGCAATTGTTCGCCGTGGCGTTGGCGCATGCGGATTGCGAAGGCGGCGGGGGATTCTCCGGGGTGGGGGCGGCCGGTTTTGTAGTCGACGATCAGCCAGCCGTCTTCGGTGCTGAGCGCCAGGTCGATGACCGAGACTTTTCCGGCCGCGTCGATGAGGGGCCATTCGCGGCGGGCGCCGGATTGGGATAGGAGCCAGAGGCCGCGTTCGTCTGCCAGGGTGGCTTGCAGCGTTTCCAGGACGGCCGCGGCGGCGGCGTCTGCCTGGCTGGCGGGGATGCCGGCTCGGGTGAGTTGGCGGCGCATGGCGGGCAGGCGGGGCGTGAGGGCCTCGGGGGGCCAGGCTTGTATGCCGTCCTGGCCGATGCGGGCCAGCCAGGCGTGGGCCAAGGTGCCGATGGCGGCGTCGTAGCCGGCTTCGAGTTGCCAGGCGGGATGTTCGGCGGCTTCGCCCCAGGCGCCTCGGGTGGCCGTGGCGAAGCCGGCGCTCATGGTGATGCTGGATTGGCGTTGCAGTTGCGCGAGGCCGGCGTTGTCGATGCGTCGCAGGGGTTCGCCTTGCCATTCGGGGGCGTCGGTTTCTTCTTGCACCGTTTCGCCATTCAGCGATGGTGGAATGGGCGGGGTCAGGCACGGCCACAGGCGGCCCAGCAGGCTGGCTGCGGGCGGGGTCTTGATTTGGCCAGAGGCTTCGTCGATCGATACGTGTCCGACCAGATGCAGACGTTTGCGGGCGCGGGTGGCGGCGACGTAGAGGAGACGGTCTATTTCGTAGGAGGCGCGGCGGGCTTCGCGGGCGCCCAGGTAGCGCGAGACCGGGTCTGCTTCCGTTTCGGCGCGTGGCTTGACCGGGCCGAAGAGGACGCGGCCGCCGCTTTGTTCGAAGCGCACCAGGGGAGCCTGATCGCCGCGCGGCGCGCGGTGCAGGCCGTACAGGATCACGGCTTCGAACTGAAGGCCCTTGGACTTGTGCATGGTCATGATCTCGACCGCGCCTTCGTCTTCATCCGCCGCGTCGGGCGCGGCGAAGAGGCGGGAGATGCCGGCGTCCAGGGCGGCCACGTCGATGTTGCCGTGCGGGGCAAGGCGTTCGACCAGTTGGAACAGGCTTTCGGCGTCGTTGGCGACCGACAGGCCGGCGTAAAGGCCGGGGCCGCCCAGGCGGCGCCACAGCGATTCCACCCACGCGGCGAAGGGGATGGCGCCCGATGCGTTGCGTTTGTCCAGGAGGACCGACGCCACCTGGCGCAGGCGCGCGAATTCGTCGGGGCTGAGTATGGCTTGCGCCGACGGGGCTTGCGGTTCTGGGGCGGGTGCGTCAAAAAGCGAGCCTTGCGGGCCAGGTGCCGCGGCCGATGCCGTTGCAATGGGCTGCGGGGCGATGCGCAAGGCGCGTTCCAGCAGCACGGGCACCGGCGTGATGTGGTCGTCGCCAAAGAGCCGCTGCAACGAGGTGAGCGTCAAGCCGCAATAGGGCGCGCGCAGCACGGACAGCCACGCGAGGCGGTCGGCCGGATGCGACACGGCGCGCACGAGTTGCACCAGGTCGGCCACCACCGGGCGCAGCGCCAGCGGCACCAGATCGACGGCCCGCGAGCGTATGCCTTCCTGTGCGAGCCGGCGCGTGAGGTTGCCCAGGTGACTGCGGGCGCGCACGAGAATCGCGACGGGGTGCTTGGCGCCCTTGTGATCGATCAGCGCCTGGCGCACCAGTCCCACGGCGATGTCTTCGGCCTGTTCTTCGGCGGGCGGCGCACCCTCGCGCGACCACGCCGGATGAAAGCGCACCGCGGGGTCGGGCAGCGCCGGGTGGAAGGCCGTGGACGGGCTGTACGCGATGGCGCCGGCGGCAGCGTCGCTACGCCGGGGCAGCAGGTCGACGAACGACTGGTTCACCCAGTCGACAATGCCGGCCTGCGAACGGAAGTTGTCCGTGAGGTTCAGGAAGTCGGGCTTGACCTCGCCCACGCCGATGTCGGCGACTTCGAGAAACAGGCCGACCTCTGCCTTGCGGAAGCGGTAGATCGACTGCATGGGATCGCCCACGAGGAACAGGCTGCGGCCATCGCCGGACTGCCAGCCTGCCGTGAGGGTGCGCAGCAAGTCGAGCTGCGTCTGGCTGGTGTCCTGGAATTCGTCGATGAGCAGATGCCGGATCGAGGCGTCGAGTTTGAGCAGCAGTTCGCCCGGGTCGTCGGCACTACCCAGCGCGGCCGCGGCCCGCTGGGCGATCTCGATGAAGTCGACCTCGCCTTTTTCGGCAAAGCGCAGCCGCAACTGCGCCACGGCCAGGGCAAGCGTCATGAGCTGCGCGCCCAGCACTTCCCATTGGGCATCGGTGAAATGCGGCGCCGGAATATCGCGCACGGCGTGCAAGCGGCGCACCCAGGCGGCTTGCGCGTCGGCGCCTTCCAGCCAGGCGACGAAGGGTTCCTTGTGCGCGCACTTGGCCGGGAACCCCAGGTTCTTGTTGACGGTCTTGCGCAGGGAGCCGGTGCTGGTCAGCAGCAGGTGCGCGACGGCGCGCCAGGCATCCAGCAGTTCGGCGTCGGGTTGCAGTGCTTCGGTCCAGTCCAGCAACGCAGCCAGCTTGTTGTCGTCTTCGCCATCCTGCAGGTGCGCGGCGGCCAGGCGCGCCGGGCCGCAAAGCGATTCGGACCAGCCGTAGGGCATGGCGGCGCACAAGGCATCGAGGTCTTCGCCGATGGCCTCGGCCAACATGGCCTCCATGGCCTCGCGGTCGGAGCCGTGGCGCAGCAGCGGCAGCCATTGATCGCGCTGGCCCAGCATGTCGGCGATGGCGTCCTTGGCGGCCTGGACGTCGACGTCCAGGTGGCGCAGCAAAATGCGCACGGCCTCGTAGTCGTCCGCGAGATCCAGCGTGGCGCGCGCGGCGGCCTCGTAGTGCGAGCGCGCATCGTCCGTGATGTCCGGCATGCCGCCCAGCTCCGACAGCCACGGCATGCTGCGCACCAGCCCCGCGCAGAACGAGTCGATGGTGCGGATGGCGAGACGCGCGGGATGCTCGAGCAGATGCCAGCCCTGTTCGGCATTGCGCGCCAGCGCCGCGCGGGCGAGGTCCCAGCTGCGGCGTTCGTGCGCGGCCTCGGGGGGCGCATCCAGGCCGCGCCGCAGCTTGCTCAGCACGCGGGCGTGCATCTCGGACGCGGCCTTGCGCGTGAAGGTGATGGCGACGATTTCTTCGGGCCGGTTCACCGTGGCCAGCAAGGCCAGGATGCGGTCGGTGAGGAGTTCGGTCTTGCCTGAGCCTGCGGGCGCCTGGACGAGGAAGGACCGCGCGGGGTCGAGCGCCGCCGCGCGAGCGGCGTGGTCATGCGGAAGGCGATCGGGTTCGGCCATGTTCATGCGTCCTCGTCGTCAAGATGCAAGCGCAGGAACGGCAAGGCATCGCAGTATTTCAGATCGTCGCGCCGGTAGGCGACGTTGGCCGCGTACCCCGCCACGTATTCGTCGGCCAGGGATTCGATCGCCACGCGCCAGCGTTGGCGGATCTCGGGCCAGGACAGGCCGTCGAAGTATTTGCTTTCGCTGGCAAGCGTGACGCCGGGCATGCCCAGGTCTTCGTCGGCCAATCCTTGCGCGGCGACCTGCCGCGCGTGGATCTGCGCCAGCACCAGACCCGCAGCTTCGCCGCCGGCCGCGTCGGCCAGCACCGATGCATAGAACGGCAACTGCACGTTCACGGGACGGCTGCGGGACCAGTCGGGCTCGGGCTTGGCCGCCGCCACGCCGGTTTTGTAGTCGACGATGACGTTACGGCCGTCGGGAAGGCGATCGATGCGGTCCAACCGCAGCTTCAGGTTCAGCGCACCACGCTGCCACTGATGATTTTTTTCGACCTGCGCCACCGCGAACGGCAGGCGCTGCGCTTCGAGGTCCAGCCACGAGGCCAGCACGGCCTGGGCGCGCTGGCATTCCAGCGCGCGCAAGGCTGGCGCGTATTCCTTGAGTTCTTCGCCGGCGGCCTGCGCCACGGCCTGCTCCAGTAACGCCGGCAGACGGCCAGCCGAAAGCTGCTCGTGCAGCGCGTCCTGGTCGGGCATCATGCCCCACACCACTTCAAGCGCCTTGTGCAGGAACTGGCCACGCACGTTGACGGTGGCGGCGTCGGCATAGGGCGCGAGCTCCCGGCCGCCGAGGCGATGGCGCACGAACGCCCAAAGCGGATTGCGCGCCTGCGTGTCCAGCACATCCAGCCCGCCCCCGCCGCGATTGCCGGCCGCCAATGGAGGCCCCTGCGAATCGTCGAGCGATTCCTGCGGCAAGACGGCCTGCGCCTCGGTGCGCGCCGGAGTCCACTCGGTAAGGGAGAGCGCCGCGATCAGTGGCGAAGGACGCAGCTCGCGCTCGCCGTCCATGTGGGCGTGGCTGACGATGATGTCGGGCGCGCAGCGGCACAGCGCGGCAAACATGCCTTCGGCCCATTCGCGTTCGCGCTCGGGCGTGGCGCGCGGCGCCCGGGCCTGGCGCAGCACGGCAAGCGGCAGCAGCGGGTTCGGTTTGGGCGAAGCGGGCAACACGTCGTCTGTCAGGCCCAGCAGCCAGACGCCATCCCAGTAACCGCCTTCGGCTTCCAGCAACCCAAGGACGTCCAGCCGCGCGAGCGGATCGCGCTGCGGCTGGAACGAGGAGGACCGCGCCACGCTTTCCAGCAGGTTCACGGCGGCCACGCCGCCCAGGCGGCCCGCGGCCGGCGCCAGCGCCGAAAAGCTGCCGAGCGCATCGCCCAGCGCGCCCATGACCTGATAACCCACGCTGTCGAGCGGGGCTTCGCCGGGAAAGCCCAGCGCCGTCAAGGCGGCCTTCATGCGCAGCATCCAGACGTCGCACGTGGCCTGGCGGCCGCCTTGCGTCCAGATTTCGGTGGCGTGGTTCCAGGCCTGCGCCAACGCCGGCAGATCGGCAAGCAACTTGCGCCATGCTTGCGGGGCGACATGTAATTGCCCCTGGCGCCGCCAGCGCGCGTCGATGGCGGCAAGCCGCGCGCGGTCGCGCACGTCGCCGGCGCAATGGCCTGCAAGCAACGCGGCGCCCAGGACGCCCACGCCGCAGCCCTTGCCCTGCGCGCATTCGGCCAGCGCCCGCAGCCAGGCCAGCGCGGCGCGGGCCATGGGCCATTCGTCGAGCGGCCGGCCCACGGCAACGTTGAACGCAAACGCTGGCGCGCCGTCGCGCCCGGCCAGCGCCTGGCTGAGCACGCGGCGCGCGAAGGGGGATTCGGCTTCCAGTTGCGGCGACACGATGGCATAACGCCCGGCGAGGTCGGCCTTCAAACGGCTGGCCGCCCAGTCGGCGGCGGCGCGCCATTCGGCGCCCTGATCCGCGGCCTCGAAGCGCTGCGCCACTACCGCCACACGCTGGGTATCGCGCCATTGCGCCACGCACGTGCCCTGGGCCTCGAATGCGTGCAGCAGGCGCTGAAAGCGGGGCGAGATGTCGGTAAACCCGGCAAGCACCAGTTGCCGCGGCGTGGCAAGGCGTCCGGCTTCGAGGGCGCGCACGACGCGCGCGTAACCCTGGTTGGCGTCTTCGGCATCGATGCCGGCCAGCGTGTGGCGATAGCGCTCGCGCCAGCGCGCAAAGCCGCGGTATTCGTCGGTGTCCGCGCCGGACGGCACCTGCAGCGCCCATTCGTCCATGAGCAGGTCCGCATCCATGGAAAGCCGCGCCGCCTGACTGGCATCCAGCAGGACGCGCTCGGCTTCTTCGAGGCGGATGGCTTCGGTCCAGACGAGCTGCGTGGCAAAACTGTCCAGCCGGTAGGCGGGCACGTCTTCGTCGGATTCGAACGCGAGTTCGTTGGCGGATTCAGCGAGCCAGGCGGACAGCGGCAGGATGCGCGGCAGCTCGCTGACCTGGCGTTCCTGGCGCAGCAATCCGGCGAGCTCTAGCGTGAGGCGGCGCGACAGGCGGTTGTTCACCGTGAGCACGAGTGTGTCTGCCGCGGGCAGACTGGCGATGTCCGGCAACGAGAGATCGGAGTAGGAAGGCGCTGCGTCCTGCATGGTCATCCAAGGGCGCGCGCGGCGGGCCGCCGCGCGACGAAGAGCAATGAAAAAGGCGGAGAAAATCTCCGCCGTAGGATACCGCGAGGCGGCCGCCGCGACGCGCCGGTTGCGGTAAGCCGAGCCCTGTCAAAACCCGCAGAGTGCGGCCAGGTTTTCCCAGTGAATCTGCATCTCGGGCGTGGTGTATCCCCAGAACGCCAGCCCCAGCACCGCGGCCAGCGCCAGCACGCCCACCGCTCGCCAGCCTTTGCGGCGACGGGTTTGGGAATGCGGTCCGAGGGTCATTGCGGGGCTCCGGCAGGTCGCGGTCAGGCCGTGGCGGGCTGCGCCGGCGCGACCGGCTGCTCGCGCACGGGCAGGCAGAGCAGCGCCGCGATGACGGCCAGCGCCACGCCCAGCCACCAGACCAGATCGTAGCTGCCGGTCTTGGCATACGCGTATCCGCCCAGCCACACGCCAATGAAACTGCCCAACTGATGGCCGAGAAACACGATGCCCGAGAGCGTGGCCGCATAACGCAAGCCGTAGATCTGGCCAATGAGCCCTTGCGTCAACGGCACCGTACCCAGCCAGAACAATCCCATCCAAGCCGCGAAGGCATAGAGCACCCACGGCGTCAGCGGCACCGACAGCAGCAACAGGATGCCGAACGCGCGCATGAAGTACACCACCGCCAGCAGCCGCTTCTTGCTGTATTTGCCGCCCAGCTTGCCGGCGTAGAACGAACCCAGGACGTTGAACAGGCCGATGAGCGCGATCGCGGTGGCGCCCTGCCCGGCCGTCAGCCCGCCGTCGGTCACATAGGCCGGCAAGTGCAGCGTGATGAACGCGGTGTGAAAGCCGCAGACGAAGTAGCTCCAGAACAGGAAGTGGAACGACGGATGGCGCACGGCCTGCTTGATGGCGGTGCCCAGCGACTGATGCGGACCTGCGTGCGCTTGGGGGCGGCCGCGCAGGAAATACGCCAAAGGCGCGCCGCAAGCCACGAACAGCGACAGCACCCAGAGCGCGCCCGTCCAGTCCAGCCCGCTGATGAGCAGCTGCCCGGTCGGCACCACGGCAAACTGGCCGAGCGACCCGCCCGCGCTGGCGATGCCCATCGCCGTGCTGCGGTAGGCGGGCGGCACGGCGCGCGCGACGACGGGTAGGATGACGGGGAACGTGGTGCCCGCCTGTCCCAGTCCGACCAGCACGCCGGCGGTCAGGTAAAGCGTGGCCTCGTCGGTGGCAAAGCGCGTGCCGATCAGGCCCAGCATGTACAGCACGGCGCCCAGCGCAATGGTGCGGCCAGAGCCGTAACGGTCGGCCAGCATGCCCATGAAGATACAGGCGACGCCCCACACGAGGTTCTGCAGGGCAAACGCCATCGAAAATACTTCACGGCTCCAGCCGTGCGTCAGGCCCATCGGCTGCATGAACAGGCCGAAGGTGGCGCGCACCCCCATGGCAAGCAGCACGACCAGGGTGCCCAAGACAATGGTGCGTGCGGAAATCGTATCGGTTTGGCTAGACATGAAACCCGTGTCTGGTTGTTTTTTGGGTTTGCGCCCCCTCCTCGGGGCGGCCCCACGCAGCGGTGGGACGCGAACATCATATACAAGTCGGCATGCGGGTCCGTGAATACCCGCGTTGCCGCAACAAGCTTCCCCCGAGAGGCCATCCCGGGCGAGCGCCCGGCGCGGTGATTTGGGCGTTGCCGCGCCTGCTGATAGACTTGCGTCCTGCTTCGAAGCCCGCGTCTGCAGTGCTAAACTTCGGCTCGCAAGTTCCGCAGCAATTTCAAGGCCTTAGTGCGAAGTGCCCCCAGTTCTGGCGGCCCTTTTCCGTCGATGGCGACGGCACTGCCTTGCGCCCCCCTCCTCGCTCGCCGTAGTTAAATGGATATAACCGGCCCCTCCTAAGGGTCAATTGGTGGTTCGATTCCACCCGGCGAGGCCAGCTTCGGCCTCGGCTGCGCGCGCAGATTCTTCTCAAAAAAGTCCACCTGTTCAGCCAGATGAGGGTTAATCCGGGCTACGCTCTTGCGCGCCGCGCGGTTAGCTTTGCGGCTTCCGACTTGTGACTAATTGATGCGGCCACAATCCGTCACGGTGTTTTTTCTGAAAAACCTGCAAATCGCCTTGCGCACTACTTGAAATTGCTGTTTAAATTCGACGCGTAAGCCCATAATTCATCTGGACTTTTTCTGATCCGACGAAACGCCGGCTTAAGAAATATTTGCTCACAGACCACAAGCCTGCCCAACCATGGCCTTTTCCTGGAAACGTGCAATTGCGAACGCCATAGCGCCTGCCGCGCTGGCGGTGTGCGCGCTCCTGCCCCCAGCGGCGCAAGCAGCCAAAAATTCCGACCCTTGCAAGACCAACGCCAAGTCGGCGGCCTGCAAGGCGCAACAAGCCAAAAAAGCGCCGGCGCCCAAGGCGGGCTCCGGCAAGAGCGCCGCCGCCAAGCAGGCGGCGCCGTCCGCCAAGAAGGCGCCCCCCAAATCCTCGTCGGCCAAGAAGGCGCCGCCCAAGAGCGGCAAGCAGGTCGCCGCGAAAGGCACGCCGCCCAAAAAATCGGGCGCTGCCGGCAAGGGCGGCAAGACGGACAAGGCCGCACGCGGCCGGCGCGTAGCCGCTGCGGGCGCTGCCAGCGCGGCCATGCCGCCGCCCGCCGCCTCGGCGCGCGCCGAAGCGGCCGCGCTGCGGTCCAGCACCGCTTACGTGCAAGACCTTGAAACCTCCACCGTCATCTTCGCCAAGAACGAAAACGTCGTGCGCCCCATCGCTTCCATCTCGAAGCTGATGACGGCCGTCGTCGTGGTGGACGCCAACCTGCCGATGGA
The DNA here is from genome assembly GCF_019091095.1 of Achromobacter sp. GbtcB20. Lineage (NCBI taxonomy): Bacteria > Pseudomonadati > Pseudomonadota > Betaproteobacteria > Burkholderiales > Alcaligenaceae > Achromobacter > Achromobacter sp. GbtcB20. Next base: position 28,193 of record NZ_JAGXJZ010000008.1, read on the forward strand.
CGAAATGCTGGAGATCACCGACGAGGACGTCGACGAGCTCAAGCACACGACGTCGCGGCTGCGGGTGGGCACCAAGCTGTCGCGCGGCGACATGCTGCATCTGGCGCTGATGTCTTCCGAGAACCGCGCCGCGAACGCGCTGGGCCGCCACTATCCGGGCGGGCTGCGCGCCTTCGTGGCCGCCATGAACGCCAAGGCGCAGTCGCTGGGCATGACCAGCACGCGGTTCATCGAGCCGACGGGCTTGTCCAGCAACAACGTGTCGTCGCCGCATGACCTGGCCCGCCTCTTGCGCGCCGCGTCGCAGCGCCCGCTGATCCATCGCTACTCCACCGATACCGAGTACGAGGTCGAGATCAACAACCGCACGCAGACCTTCCGCAACACCAACCTGCTGGTGCGCAAGCCCGACTGGGACATCAAGGTGTCCAAGACGGGTTACATCAATGAAGCGGGCGAATGCCTGGTGATGCTGGCGCGCATCAACGGCCGCGATCTGGCCATCGTGCTGCTGGATTCGCAGGGCAAGCTTTCGCGCATCGGCGATGCCGTGCGCATCCGCCGCATCGTGCAAAGCGAAGTGGCCATGGCGTCGATTGCCTCGGGCGGCTGATGCCAGCCTGACCGCTTCACACGGCAAAACGAAGGGCCCGATCTAATCGGGCCCTTTTGCATGGTGCGGCAAAGCGGGTCACGCCGCGCGGCGCTTCGCGGGGACGGGCTGGGCGTCGCAGAGCGAAGGCGGCAGCCCTTCCAGGACGGCTTGCGCGTTGAGCGAACGGATCGGCACGCTGGCATCGCGCGGGATCCGGCCCTCGGCCTGCAACAGCTGATACCGCAGGCAGCACACGCGCAGGAACGAGGTGAAGTTGGCGGCCTCGCCGCGGTACTCGACCAGTTCGTCGTACAGGCGTTCGATCAGTTGGGTGACCCGCAGGCCGTCACGGCCGGCGATTTCTTCGAGGACCTGCCAGAACAGGTGCTCGAGCCGCAGGCTGGTCGCCACGCCGTGCAGGCGCAAGGACCGGGTTTCGCACGCATACGAATGCTCGGTGGCGCGGATGAAGATTTCACACATGGGAGCTCCTGGGCATCGGCGACACGCTGCCGGGACCGGCGCGCCTGCGATCGACTGTACGACGACTCCCTCTCCAGGGGCAATACGGCCCCGAACCTGTAACGATCTCGACCTTCCCGCGCCGATTGATGTACATCATGGATTTGAGCGCGCAAGCGTTCGAGCATAGTGAAACTGATCAGACTTCGGAGGTAGCGATGGAAAAAACCATGAAGGCCGCAGTTGCACGCGCATTTGGCAAACCCCTGGTGATCGAGGAAGTCGCCGTGCCGCGCCCGGGCCCGGGCGAGCTCCTGGTGAAGATCGAAGCCTGCGGCGTCTGCCACACGGACCTGCACGCCGTGGAAGGCGACTGGCCCGTCAAACCCAATCCCCCTTTCATTCCCGGCCACGAGGGCGTTGGCCACGTCGTGGCCGTGGGCGCCGGCGTCACCCACGTCAAGGAAGGCGACCGGGTCGGGATCCCCTGGCTGTATTCCGCCTGCGGACATTGCGAACACTGCCTGGGCGGCTGGGAAACCCTTTGCGAGCAGCAGCAGAACACGGGTTACTCCGTCAACGGCGGCTTTGCCGAATACGCGCTGGCGGCAGCCGACTACGTGGGCCTGCTGCCCAAGAACGTCGGCTTTGTCGACGTGGCGCCGGTGCTGTGCGCCGGCGTCACGGTTTATAAGGGCCTGAAGATGACGGACACCCGGCCGGGCAACTGGGTGGTCATTTCGGGCATTGGCGGCCTGGGTCACATGGCGGTGCAGTACGCCAAGGCGATGGGCCTGAACGTGGCGGCCGTGGACATCGATGACGCCAAGCTGGACTTCGCGCGCCGGTTGGGCGCGGAAGTCACCGTCAACGCGATGAACACCGATCCGGCCGCCTACCTGAAGCGGGAAATCGGCGGCGCGCATGGCGCGCTGATCACGGCGGTGTCGCCCAAGGCCTTCGAGCAGGCGCTGGGGATGGTGCGCCGGGGCGGCACGATTTCGCTGAACGGCCTGCCGCCAGGGGACTTCCCGCTGTCGATCTTCGACATGGTGCTCAATGGCGTGACGGTGCGCGGTTCCATCGTGGGCTCCCGGCTGGATCTGCAGGAATCGCTGCAGTTTGCCGAAGAAGGCAAGGTCCACGCCACCGTCGCCACCGAAAGCCTGGACAACATCAACAGCGTGTTCGACCGCATGAAGAAGGGCCAGATCGAAGGCCGCATCGTGCTCGACTTCGCCTGATCGCTTTGCGCCCATACTCGCCACGGGGTGCGGCATTTGCCGCACCCCGTGGCTGATCGCAAAGAATTGGCGCTCTCACGCCCGCCCCGCGCGAACGTTCAGGGCGTGATCTTCGTGCCCAACACCGCCAGAAACTGCGCCATCCACGCCGGATGGGCGGGCCAAGCGGGCGCCGACACCAGGTTGCCGTCGGTGTAGGCCTGGTCGACGGCGATCTCGGCATAGGTGCCGCCGGCCAGCCGGACCTCGGGCGCGCATGCCGGGTACGCCGAGCAGGTGCGGCCCTTCAGCACGCCGGCCGCGGCCAGGATCTGCGCGCCGTGGCACACCGCGGCGATGGGCTTGTTGGCCTTGTCGAATTCACGCACGATATCCAGCACCTTTTCATTCAGGCGCAGGTATTCGGGCGCGCGTCCGCCGGGGATCACCAGCCCGTCGTAGGACGAGGGCTCGACGCGGTCGAAGTCGTAATTCAGCGTGAAGTTGTGGCCGCGCTTTTCCGTGTAGGTCTGCGCGCCTTCGAAGTCATGGATGGACGTGGCCACCGTGTCGCCGGCCTTCTTGTCCGGGCAGACCGCGTGCACCGTGTGCCCCACGGTCAGCAGCGTCTGGAACGGCACCATGGTTTCGTAGTCTTCGGCGTAGTCGCCGACCAGCATCAACAGTCGTTTGCTCATGATTGTCTCCTTGGGATGAGAGTGGGGGCCAGTTCTTGGTCTTCTCGTCCCATTGTGCGCGCCGCGCCGGCGGGGCGGGTGGTAATGGGATACCACCGGCGCGGGATACGACCGCGGAACGCCCCCTACTCCAACGCCACCGTCACCGGCCGCGCGCCCAGCAGGTCCACCAGCACCTTGGGATCGATGCCCACCAGGTAGCCGCGCCGCCCGCCGTTGATGTAGACCGCCGGATACGTCAGCACCTCGGCCTCCACCCACACCGGCATCTTCTTGCGGGTGCCGAAGGGCGACGTGCCGCCCACCTGGTAGCCGGAGTGGCGCTGCGCGACCTCGGGCTTGCAGGGTTCGACCTTCTTCAGGCCGGCCTGCCGCGCCAGGTTCTTGGTGGAGACTTCGCGGTCCCCGTGCATGACCACGATCAGCGGCTTGGCTGATTCGTCCTCCATCACCAGCGTCTTGACCACCGCGTGCGGGTCCAGGCCAAGCTGGCGCGCGGCTTCGCCTGCACCGCCGTGGTCGACGTAGTCGTAGGTGTGCTCGGTGTAGGCCACCTTGTGCTGCTTGAGGAACTGGGTGGCGGGTGTTTCGGAAACGTGGCGGGCTTTGCTCATGGGTGTGCCGGTTGAAAAGGGAATGGTGGGCGGCGGCTAGCCGCGCGGGTGATGGGCCGCGTGCAATGCCTTCAGGCGTTCGCGCGCCACGTGGGTGTAGATCTGCGTGGTGGAGATGTCTGCGTGGCCCAGCAGCATCTGCACCACGCGCAGGTCCGCGCCGTGATTCAGAAGGTGCGTGGCAAAGGCGTGGCGCAGCACGTGCGGCGACAGGGGCGCATGCACGCCCGCGATCACGGCGTATTTCTTGACCAGTTGCCAGAACGCCTGCCGCGACATCGCCTCGGCGCGGCTGGTGATGAAAAGCGCATCGCTGACGCGGCCCGCCGCCAATTCCGGGCGGGCAGTATTCAGATACTGCGCAATCCAGTGCGCGGCTTCGGCGCCCAGCGGCACCAGGCGATCCTTGCCGCCCTTGCCCAGCACCACCCGCACCACGCCTTCGTTCAGGCTGACGTCCAGCGAGCGCACGCCCACCAGCTCGGACACGCGCAGGCCGGTGGCATACAAGGTCTCGAGCATGGCGCGGTCGCGCAGGCCGCGCGGCTGGCCGAGGTCGGGCGCCCGCAACAGGGCGTCCACCTGCTGCTCGGACAGCGTCTTGGGCATGCGCGGCGGTTGCTTGGCGGCCACCAGCGTCAGGCACGGATCGCGTTCGGCGCGGTGTTCGCGCAGCGCCCAGGCGTAGAAGCGGCGCAGCGCCGCCAGCCGGCGGTTGGCGGTGGTGGCACGGGTTTCTTCGTGGCGGAACGCGAACCAGGCCTCGATATCCGCCTTCTGCGCGTCGCGGATCGGCTTGGCCGGCCCGACGGGCATGGTCTGCGCACGCTCGGGTTCACCGTGCCGGTCGGCCAGCTCCCGGGCGTAGGCCTCGGGGTCTTCGAGCCAGCGGGCAAAACCGGTCAGGTCGCGGCGATAGGCGGCCAGGGTATTGGCGGAAAGGCCGTCCTCGAGCCAGACGGCGTCGATGAAGGCGTCGATATCGGCCTGGGAGGCCAGCGGCTGGCGGGCGGTGGACATGGCGGGATTCTACGGCGCGGCGCGGTTGGGCAGGCGCTCGCCCACGCCGGCGGCGGCGGACTTGAGCCAGGACTCGAACACCTTCAGCGCCTCGGAGCGCTCGCTGCGCTGCGGATAGCCGAAGTAATACCCCTGGCTGACCGCCAGCGACTGCGGCACGGGCATGACGAGGGCGCCCTGGTCCAGCGCCGGTTGCGCCAGAAAGCGCGGCATCAGCCCGACGCCCAGCCCGGCCTGCACCGCCGCCATCACCATGGTGAAAAGCTCGTAGCGCGGACCGCCGGCTGCCTGCGGTCCGTACAGATGGCCATTGGCCGCGTACCACTGGCGCCAGGCGTCCGGCCGCGAGGCCAGATGCAGGTGCGTCATGCCGGTCAGCGCTGCGCCCCCCGCTTGCGCCACGCGATCGGCCAATTCGGGCGCGCAGACCGGCACCAGCTCGCGCTCAGGGAATAGCAGCCCGCCCTGCGTGCCCGGCCAGAGCCCGTCCCCGTGATACAGCGCGCCGTCGAACGGCTGGTCCTTGAACTGGAACGGCAGCGTGCGCACGGACAGGCTGACGGTGATATCGCCGTGCTCGCGCTGGAAATCCGCGAGGCGCGGGATCAGCCAGGTGGTGGCCAGGGTGGGCACGACGGCAATGTGGATGCTGCGCCCCATGCCGGTCCGGCTGACAAGCCCGAAGGTGTCTTTTTCGATCTGGTCCAAATGGTGACGGATGCGGCCGGCGTATTCGGCGCCATGGTCGGTCAGCACGATGCGGCGGCGCACCCGGGTGAAAAGCTGCACGCCCAGCCGCGCCTCCAGGCTGGCCACCTGCCGGTAGACCGCGCTGTGGGTCAGCGACAGCTCCTCGGCGGCGCGCGAAAAACTGCCCAGCCGGGCCGAGGCCTCGAATGCCTGCAGGGCGCTCAGATTGGGAATGCCGTTTCTCATGGAGGGAATGCCGCCTGAAATGCGGCCCGTCGCGGCGCGCGCGCATGTTGCGGTGCACCAGGCGGGACGTGCCGGGGGATCAACAGAATGTGCAATTTTATCAATTGCGTTGTGCGCTCAGGGAACATATGCTCGGCAGTTCTACCCTAGGCTAACCACGACACCACCATGCCTCAGCAAGATTCCCGCCTTGGCGGTCACATTCTGGTCGACCAACTGGTCGCCCAGGGCGTCAAACATGTATTTTGTGTCCCCGGCGAAAGCTATCTGGCGGTGCTGGACGGCCTGCACGATGCCGACATCAAGGTCACGGTGTGCCGCCAGGAAGGCGGCGCGGCCATGATGGCCGACGCGCACGGCAAGCTGACGGGCGAACCCGGCATCTGCATGGTGACGCGCGGCCCCGGCGCCGCCAACGCGCTGGCCGGCGTGCACATCTCCAAGCAGGACTCCACGCCGATGATCCTGTTTGTCGGCCAGATCGAGCGCGGCATGCGCGAGCGCGAGGCCTTCCAGGAAATGGACTACCGCGCCGTGTTCGGCACGCAGGCCAAGTGGGTGACCGAGATCGATCAGGTCGAACGCATTCCCGAACTGATCTCGCGCGCGTTTCACATCGCGACCTCGGGCCGCCCCGGTCCGGTGGTGATCGCGCTGCCGGAAGACATGCTGGTCGAGGCCGCCAAAGTGGCCGACGCCCCGCGTTACGAAGTCATCGATGCGGCCCCCACGGCTGGCCAGCTGGCCGATCTGGAAAAGCTGCTGGCTGACGCGAAGAACCCCGTCGCCATTCTGGGCGGCACGCGTTGGGACGCCCGCGCCGTGCAGCAGTTCGCCGATTTCGCGCAACTGCATTCGCTGCCGACCGCCGTGTCGTTCCGCCGCCAAATGCTGTTTCCCGCGGACCATCCTTGCTTCATCGGCGACGTGGGCCTGGGCATCAACCCGGCGCTGCTCAAGCGCGTGACCGATGCCGACCTGATCCTGCTGGTGGGCGGCCGCATGTCGGAAAACCCCAGCCAGGCCTACACGCTGCTGGACATTCCCGTGCCCAAGCAAAAGCTGGTGCACGTGCATCCCGACGCCGCCGAACTGGGTCGGGTGTACCGCCCCACCCTCGCCATCAACACCTCGCCGTCCGCCTTCGCCGCGACGCTGGCCGGCCTGAAGGCGCCTGCCGCCCCCGCTTGGGCCGACGGCACGAAGGCGATGCGCGAGTCGTACCTGAAATGGAGCGACCCCGACGCCATCACCACACCGGGCGCGCTGCAGCTGGGCCAGGTCATGGCGTATCTGGAAAAGACCCTGCCCGCCGACGCGATCATGACCAATGGCGCGGGCAACTACGCCACCTGGCTGCACCGCTTTCACCGCTTCACCCGCTTTGGCACGCAGCTTGCGCCGACTTCCGGCTCGATGGGCTACGGCCTGCCGGCAGCGGTGGGCGCCAAGCGCGTATGGCCGGACAAGACCGTCGTCTGCTTTGCGGGCGACGGCTGCTTCCTGATGCACGGCCAGGAATTTGCGACGGCCGTGCAATACGACCTGCCCATCATCGTGGTGCTGGTGGACAACGGCATGTACGGCACGATCCGCATGCACCAGGAAAAGCACTATCCGGGCCGCATTTCCGCGACCCAGTTGAAGAACCCCGATTTCGCCGACTACGCGCGCGCCTTTGGCGGCCACGGCGAACGCGTGGAGACCACCGAACAGTTCGGTCCGGCATTTGAACGTGCATTGGCCAGCGGCAAGCCGGCGATCCTGCACTGCTTCATCGATCCGGAAACCATCAGCCCGTCCACGACCCTCGAAAAGATCCGCGAGGCGGCGCTGAAGGCCCAGCACTGAACCCTGCACGGGCGTCAAGACCGGCGGCGCGCCCAGGCGCACCGCCGTGCAAACCCCAACTTGCCGCCCGAATTATTTTAAGTTTAAACTTTCTAGATTCCGATCACGGAAATCCATAGCGGAGACCCAGCATGTCCTCGAATCCCTCCTTCCACTGGCAAGACCCCCTGTTGCTGGATCAGCAGCTGACCGAAGAAGAGCGTATGGTGCGCGACGCCGCCTACGCCTACTCGCAGGACAAGCTGGCGCCGCGCGTGCTCAACGCTTTCCGCAACGAGAAGACCGATCCCGAGATCTTCTCCGAAATGGGCGAGCTCGGCCTGCTGGGCGCCACCATCCCCGTCGAATACGGCGGCGCTGGCCTGAACTACGTCAGCTACGGCCTGATCGCCCGTGAAGTCGAACGCGTCGACTCCGGCTACCGCTCGATGATGAGCGTGCAGTCCTCGCTGGTCATGGTGCCGATCAACGAATTCGGCAGCGAAGAACAAAAGAAGAAGTACCTGCCCAAGCTGGCGCGCGGCGAATGGATCGGCTGCTTCGGCCTGACCGAACCCAATCACGGCTCCGACCCCAACGGCATGGAAACCCGCGCCGTCAAGACCGCCGACGGCTACAAGCTGAGCGGCAACAAGATGTGGATCACTAACTCGCCGATCGCGGACGTGTTCGTGGTGTGGGCCAAGTGCGTCGGCGGCGACTTCGACGGCAAGATCCGCGGCTTCATCCTGGAAAAGGGCATGAAGGGCCTGTCCGCCCCCGCCATTCACGGCAAGGTTGGCCTGCGCGCGTCGATCACCGGTGAAATCGTCATGGACGAGGTGGAAGTGTCCGCCGACCAGATGATGCCCGGCGTGTCCGGCCTGAAGGGTCCGTTCACCTGCCTGAACTCCGCCCGTTACGGCATCGCCTGGGGCGCTGTCGGCGCCGCCGAAGCCTGCTGGCACACCGCCCGCCAATACACCCTGGACCGCAAGCAGTTCGGCCGCCCGCTCGCCGCCAACCAGCTGATCCAGAAGAAGCTGGCCGACATGCAGACCGAAATCACGCTGGCGCTGCAAGGCTGCCTGCGCTTGGGCCGCATGAAGGACGAAGGCACCGCCGCCGTCGAAATCACCTCGATCATGAAGCGCAACTCGTGCGGCAAGGCGCTGGACATCGCCCGCCTGGCCCGCGACATGCTGGGCGGCAACGGCATCTCCGACGAATTCGGCGTGGCCCGCCACCTGGTGAACCTGGAAGTGGTCAACACCTACGAAGGCACCCACGACGTGCACGCCCTGATCCTGGGCCGCGCCCAGACCGGCATCCAGGCGTTCTATTGATCGCCTGCCTGGTGTAGCAAAGGAGGCCGCCCATGGGGCGGCCTTTTTTTTGGCGCGTTGCGGCAGCGCCAGGTGTCTGACACCCTCTGCGCCGTCGCTACAAGCTGACGGTCATCTCCCCAGGGTGTCAGACACCGACCGTATTGGACTACGCCATACGTCCGATCCCTCCCCGCCTGCGCATTGCCGAAAGCCCGACTAGGCGTACGCCTGTATACCTCTTACGCTTCACGGGTCCCTTCACGAGGAGTCGCGCATGCACGGCATCACCCCCCTGCGCCTGGCGGCAGTCGTCGCCATGGCGTTCATCGCCCAAGGCGCTCAGGCCGCCACGACGCTCACCATGACCACCGAGTACCCGGCCACCTCCATGCCGGGTCAAGGCGTGTCCACGTTCGCCGAACTGGTGCGGGCCAAGTCGGCCGGCAATGTCGTCATCGACGCGAGCTTCGACGCCGCCAAGGGCATCAAGTCAGGCGACATGATCGAGGCCGTGCAGACGCGCAAGGTGGATGCGGGCGACGCCTTTGCCGGCGCGCTGGCCACGAAGTATCCGATCTTTGGCGTCTCGTCCCTGCCCTTTCTGGCCGACTCGCTGTCCAAGGCGCGCAATCTGAACAAGGCGGCGCGCCCGGCGTACGAGAAGCTGCTGGCCGCGCATGGCCAGAAGCTGCTCTACACCACGCCGTGGCCCGCGTCGGGCATCTGGTCCAAGCAAAAGCTGGACAGCGTGGCGGCGCTCAAGCGGCTCTCCATCCGCACCTACGATGCGACCTCGCAGGACGTCATGCAGCGGGCCGGCGCAAAGGCGCAGAACATTTCGTTCGCGGACGCCATGGCGCGCATCGCATCGGGCGAGGTGAACGCGGTGCTGTCTTCCGGCGATGGCGGCGCGGGCCGCAAGCTGTGGGAACACCTGCCGAATTTTGCCGAGATCAACTACGCCATGCCGGTCTCGGTGGCGACGATGAATCTGAAGGCCTACGAGGCGCTGGATGCGCGCTCGCGCAAGGCCATCGACCAGGCAGCCGCGCAGACCGAGGCCGAGCAGTGGAAACGCATCGAGGGCCGCCTGCAGCAGAACTACGCGAACATGCGCAAGAACGGCGTCGCGATCAACACCGCCGTGCCCCCGGCGGTGAAGAAGGCGTTGAAGGACGCTTCCGCCGAATCGATCAACGCGTGGAAGGCGGCGGCCGGCCCGGAGGCGGCCGCCATTCTCAAGCAGGCAAGCAAGCGGTAGCCGCTGCGCCTAGTTGTTGCCGGACAGGTCGAACAGGCTGGTCGCGTCCATTTCCAGCACGCTTTCGTCGTGCTGGTTCACGACCGTCCATGCCCAGTTGATGATGCCCAAATCGGGGCGCGAGGACGAGTGCCGCGCGCCCTGCACGCGCGCGTGCAGGCGCAGGGTGTCGCCGGGGCGTACCGGCGTGCGCCAGCGGACTTCGCCCAGGCCGGGCGAACCGAAGGATTCGGAATCATGCAGGGCGGCGTCGACCGCCATGCGCATGGCCATCGCGCAGGTGTGCCAGCCGCTGGCGATCAGCCCGCCCCAGCGGCCTTCCGCGGCGCGCTGCGGATCGGTATGGAACCACTGGGGATCGTACTTGCGGGCGAACTCCAGGATCTCCGCTTCCGTCACGGTGACCGGCCCCGCCTTGATCACCATGCCGTCCTTGAATTCGGCGAACTTCATGTTGTGTTTTCCCCCTGCCAACGAAAACGGCGCGCCCAGGCGCGCCGTTCGTCACGCAACTGTTGTTGGAATCAGTACGTCTCGAAGTGCAGCCGGCCTTCACGGCGCAGCGCATCATGCAGGATAGACCAATCCTCGCCCGACTGCACCACCACGTCGCGCAGGGCGTCCAGCACGCCGACTTCCATGCCCTTCAGCCCGCAGACATAGATGCAGGTATTGCGGTCGGCCAGCAGCCCGCGCACGTGCGCGGCCCGTTCGCGGATCAGGTCCTGCACGTAGCGCTTGGGCTGGCCGGGTTCGCGCGACAGCGCCAGGTTGATGTCGATGAAATCGCGCGGCAGCTTCATCAACGGGCCAAAGTACGGCAGCTCACGTTCGGTGCGCGCACCGAAGAAAAGCATGAGCTTGCCGATGTCCGCCGTGCCGATCAGGCGGCGGCTGCGCTCGGTCATCGCGCGCATCGGGGCCGAACCCGTGCCCGTGCAGATCATGATGAGATTGGCCTGCGGGTGGTTCGGCATCAGGAAGGTGTGGCCGAAGGGGCCGATCACCTGCACGGTGTCGTTCTTGGCCAGGTCGCACAGGTAGTTGGAACACACCCCATGCGCGGCCGCGCCGCCGTGGTCCTGGGTGACGCGTTTGACCGTCAGCGACAGGTTGTTGTATCCCGCCCGTTCACCGTCGCGCGGACTGGCCAGCGAATACTGGCGCGCATGATGCGGCCGGCCCAGCGCATCCACGCCCGGCGGCAGGATGCCGATGGACTGGCCCTCCAGCACCGGGAACGGCTGCTCGCCGAAGTCCAGCACGATGTGGTGAATGTCGCTTTCCGTGTCGGCGCCAGTGACGCGATAGTTGCCCACCACGGTCGCGGTGATCGGCGTCTTGTGCGTGTAGAGATTCACGTAAGGATGCGCGGCCGACCACGGCGGCACCGCGGCGCCGGGCGTGGCGGCTGTCACGGCCACCGCCTGCGCGAGGCCCGATTCGGCCTGCGGCGCCGGCATGGGCTGACCGCCCTCGCCCCCCGCCGCCACATCTACCGGCAGCGGCTTTACCTGCGGCAGCTCTTCCCAGCCCAACTGGTCCTGCACCGAATAGGCCTCGGCCCGCACGACCAGCCGCCAGTTGTCGATCGAGCCCGTCGGGCACGGCGGCACGCAGGCCATGCAGCCGTTGCAGATTTCGGGATCCACCACGTAGTTGTTCGCATCGTGGGTGATCGCATCGACCGGACAGGTCTCTTCGCAGGTGTTGCAGCGGATGCAGATCTCGGGATCGATCAGATGCTGCTTCAGGACTTCCACCGGTAATGGGGCGTTCATCGCCGTCCTCCCTACGCGCGGGCATGCGGCCCGCGCGGCCTTTAGTTGAAACGCACGTACTCGAAGTTCACCGGCTGGCGGTTGATGCCCATGACGGGCGGCGCGATCCAGTTGGCAAACTTGCCCGGCTCGGTGACGCGGCCCATCAGCGACGCGACGAACGCGCGATCTTCCGGCGTGGGCAGCCACTTGTGCTGGTTGGCCTGCCACTGCGACTCGGACAGGATCTCGCCTTCGGGCGACATGCGGATGCCGGCCAGGGTGCCGATCTGGCGGTTGAACGCCTTGTGCGGCACCTGCAGGCGAAACGCCAGGCCGCTCTTTTCGATCACCTTGTTCCAGCGGCCGATGCCGGCCACCGAATCGCGGATGAAGTCGTCGCGCAGCACTTCGTTCAGCGCATTGAGCATCGGCACTTCGGTCTCGGACAGCTTGCCGTTGCTGACGTTGAGCACCCGGTAGGTGTCGTTCTTCAGTTGATGGTCGTCGGTGCGCTTGCTCTCTTCGTACCGTCCCTTCAAGCCCGATCCATAGAAGATGGCGGCGTTGGACGACTGGTCCGCGCCGAACAGGTCGATGGTGACGCTGTAGTGGAAATTCAGGTAGCGCTGGATGGTGGGCAGATCGATCACGCCCGCCGCGCGCACGGCTTGCGGGTCGTCGGTTTTCAGTTCCTTCATCACTTCGCAGGTGCGCTGGATGACGCGCGAAATGCCGGACTCGCCCACGAACATGTGGTGCGCTTCCTCGGTCAGCATGAACTTGGTGGTGCGCGCCAGCGGGTCGAAGCTGGATTCGGCCAGCGCGCACAGCTGGAACTTGCCGTCGCGATCCGTGAAGTAGGTGAACATGTAGAACGCCAGCCAGTCCGGCGTCTTCTCGTTGAAGGCGCCCAGGATGCGCGGATTGTCCGAATCGCCCGAGCTGCGTTGCAGCAGCGCATCGGCTTCCTCGCGCCCGTCACGGCCGAAATAGCGGTGCAGCAGGTACACCATTGCCCACAGGTGCCGCCCTTCTTCGACGTTGATCTGGAACAGGTTGCGCAGGTCGTACTGCGATGGCGCGGTCAGGCCCAGGTGCCGCTGCTGCTCGATCGACGCCGGTTCCGTGTCGCCCTGCGTGACGATGATGCGGCGCAGGTTGGCGCGGTGCTCGCCCGGCACGTCCTGCCACACGTCGCGGCCGATGTTCTCGCCAAAATGGATCTTGCGCTGGCCGTCCTGCGGCGCCAGGAAGATGCCCCAGCGGTAGTCGGGCATGCGCACGTGATTGAAGTGGGCCCAGCCATCGGGCTCGACGCTGACCGCCGTGCGCAGGTAGACGTCAAAGCCGTGCGAACCGTCGGGGCCCATGTCCTGCCACCATTGCAGGTAGTTGGGCTGCCAGTGTTCCAGCGCGCGCTGCAACGCGCGGTCGCCGGACAAGTTGACGTTATTGGGAATCTTGTCGCTGTAGTTGATGCCGGACATGTCTCTCTCCTAATTTTTTTAAGATGGGCCGCCAGCCGCGCGGCGCTCAGACGCGGTTCCAGTCGAATGCCGCCTGCTCGCCCTTGCCGTACAGCTTGAGCGCGCCCTTGTCGCCCGCCGCATTGGGGCGGTTGAAGATCCAGTTTTGCCAGGCAGTCAGCCGGCCGAAGATGCGGGTTTCCATGGTTTCCTGGCCGCCGAAGCGCAAGTTGGCTTCCAGACCGGTCAAGGCATCGGGCGACAGCGCGCGGCGCTCTTCCAGCGCCAGCCGCACTTCGTCGTCCCAATCGATGCTGTCGGGCGCGTAGGTAATGAGGCCCAGTTCCAGCGCGGCGGATGCGGGCAGGCTGCGACCGGCCTGCGCGCGCACCGCCTCCAGCGGCTGCGTCTCGCCGTAAAAGCGCCGTTGCAGGCGGCTCTGGCCGTTCACCATGGGGTACGCGCCGAAATTGCGCTCGCCCACCACGATCTGCGGCGGCGGGCCGTCGATGGCTTCGTCGTCCTCAACGTCCAGCATGTAGCTGCGGTCCGCGGCCAGCGCCAGTTCCAGCAGCGTGCCGGCAAAGCATGAACCCGGTTCAATCAGCGCGAACAGGCTGCGCGACGTCACGTCCAGCCGCGCCAGGGTGCGGCGCAGCATGCCGGCGGTCTCGCGCACGAACCAGTGGTCGGCGTGCCGATCCAGCGCCGCGTCGGCCGCAAGCACCGCCTCGGCGTCGCCCTCCGTCTTCAGGATCCAGGTGCCGATGTCCAGCTCGTTGGTGCGCATCGACAGGATGGCGTCATCCAGTTCGCGCGCCATCTGCAGCGGCCACCAGGCGGCGCCCGCGGCAACGATGTCCGGCAATTCCGTTTCGACGCGGCCTTGCGGCGCACGCACCGTCCACGTCGCCTGACGCTTTTCGCGGTCGAGCTGCACGTCGACATAGCGATAGGAAAGACTGCTCTGCGTTTCGGTGCGTTGCAGCGGCGTCAGCGCCACGCCCTGCTCGCCTGCCGGACGGTCGCTGTCCTGCGCCAGGGCAAGCGCGCGGGCCCGGACTTCCTCCTCGAAGCGGGCGGGCTTGACCACGTCGTCCACCAGCCGCCAATCCTTGGCACGCTGCCCCCGCACGCCCTCGACCAGCGTGCAGAAGATGTCCGCGTGGTCATGGCGCACGCGGCGCTTGTCGGTCACGCGGGTCAGCCCGCCCGTGCCCGGCAGCACGCCCAGCAAGGGCACCTCGGGCAGCGCAACGGAAGACGAGCGGTCGTCGATCAAGAGGATCTCATCGCAGGCCAGGGCCAATTCATAGCCGCCCCCCGCGCACGCGCCGTTCAACGCCGCAATGAACTTCAGCCCGCCGTGGCGGCTGGAGTCTTCGATGCCGTTACGGGTTTCATTGGTGAACTTGCAGAAGTTGACCTTCCAGGCGTGGGTGGACAACCCCAGCATGAAAATGTTGGCGCCGGAACAGAAGATGCGGTCTTTCATGCTGGTGACGACCACGCTGCGCACTTCGGGGTGTTCGAAGCGGATGCGTTGCAGGGCGTCGTGCAGTTCGATATCGACGCCCAGGTCGTACGAATTGAGCTTGAGCTTGTAGCCGGGGCGCAGGCCGCCGTCTTCGGCCACGTCCATGGCCAGGGTGGCGACCGCACCGTCGAAAGTCAGGCGCCAGTGCCGGTACTGGGCGGGATCGGTCCGGAAGTCGACCCGGTTGATGGGACTGCTCATCGTGTGTCTCCTCGTACGCCCTGTTCGTTGACAGGAAAAATACTGCACTACATGAATTATTATGCAGATTAGTGCAGGCGTTTTGGAGCGTCAAGCGGAATATGCAGGAAAGTGCATGTCGCGATGCGTATCAGGCGCGCAGCAAAAAGGCCGCACCGAATGGGGCGGCCTCGGAGACGAAGGCGGCAGGCCGGCGGCGCTACAACGGCAACCCGCAGGCCTTGCGGACCTGCGTGCGCAGGCCGGCGAAGCTTTCGGCCACTTCCAGGTTGCTGGTCACCCAGGTCAGGTCGGCTTTGGCGTAGAAGGCTTCGCGCCCGGCCAGGATGCGCTTCAAGTCGGACATGGCTTCGTTGTTGCCCGACATGGGGCGGAAGTCGCCCTGCGCCATGACGCGTTCCATGTGCTCTTCGGGCGTGGCGCGCAGCCAGACCGTAAAGCAATGGGTCAGCAGAAGGTTGAGCGTGGCGGGTTCGGACACCAGCCCGCCCGGCGTGGCCAGCACCATTTCCGGATAGATCTGCACCGCCTCTTCGAGCGCGCGCCGTTCGTAGCGTCGATAGGCGTTTGGACCATACAGGTTATGGATTTCCAGGATGCCGCAGCCGGCCACCCGCTCGATCTCGCGGTTCAGTTCCACGAACGGATAGCCCAGGTCGTCGGCCAGCATCTGGCCCAGCGTCGACTTGCCCGCGCCGCGCAGGCCGATGAGCGCCACGCGCTGGGTGCGGTTGGGCCGCTGCGCGCCCGCCCCCACGCCGAACAGCTGCGTCAGCGCCTCGCGCGCGCGCTGCAGATCGGACTCGGTGCGTCCGCTCAGCAACTCCCGGATCAGCAGCCAGTCGGGCGATTCCGTGGTCACGTCGCCGACCAGTTCGGCCAGCGCGCAATTGAACGCCCGGGCAATCTGCAGCAGCACCAGGATCGACGCATTGCCGACGCCGTGCTCCAGGTTGGCGAGATGGCGTTCGGATACGCCGGTTGCCTGCGACAAGCCCTTGCGCGTCATGCCGCGGATGGCGCGCAGGCGGCGCACGCGCTCGCCCAAGGCGATCAGGAAGGGCTCGCGCCGGGGTTCGATGGGCGCCGTGTCTAGCGCTTGATTCATGGTTCGACTGACTCCGCAAAAACCCTGATTACCGCTCTTTTATGCACTATAGTGCTTGACCCACATCAATGGAAGCACTATTTTTCCATCCAACGAGTCCACAGCCGATCCGGTGCAAAAAAACAGCAGTCCAAATGCGGACTGCCTGAGCGCCGACAGTGTAAAGGAGCCGCTTGGTGAGTACGCCCGACCAATTCCACGCCCTGATGCGCGATGTGACGCGCCTGACGGCCGGCCAGCCGCTGGACGCGGCGCTGCAGGTCCGGCTCAACCAGGCGGCCGGCCCGGACAGCGCCCTGTTCCAGGACATCTTTGCCACCTGTAGGCAGGGCGTGGCCGACGGCTGGATGTGCAACCGCGAAGGCGGCGGCATCAAGTACGGCCGGGTCATCAAGCCCGCCGACGACCTGGGCGGCTGCTCGGTGGACGTCGTCGACATGAATGACCTGGCCGGCCCGCACCACGCCCATCCCAACGGCGAGATCGACATGATCATGCCGCTTACCGGCGACGCGCGCTTTGACGGCCATGGCGCGGGCTGGCTGGTCTACGGACCGGGCTCGGCCCATAGCCCCACCGTCACGCGCGGCAGGGCCCTCGTGCTGTATCTGCTGCCCGGCGGGGCCATCGAATTCACGCGCCCCGGCTGAAAACCGGCCCGGACGCCGCAACCGTGCCGCCAACAACAACCACAGGCACGGCGTCCACCCACCAGGACACCAGGAGACAACCGTGAACACCTGCCCCGCCGAACTGAATTTCGCCAGCCATCTTGCCGCGCTGAACGCACCGCGCGCCGCCAAGCCGGCCTACATCGACGACACGCGCCAGCTCACGTATGGCGAGCTGGCCGAGCGGGTGGCCCGCATGGCCGGCGCGCTGCGCAACCTGGGCCTGCGCCGCGAGGAACGCATTCTGGTGCTGATGCAGGACACGGCCGACTGGCCGGTGGCGTTTTTGGGCGCCCTGCACGCCGGCGTGGTGCCGGTGGCTGTCAATACCCTGCTCACCGCCGACGATTACGCCTACATCATTGCGCACAGCCGTGTGCGCGCCGTGTTCGTGTCCGGCGCCCTGCTGCCGGTGCTGCAGGCGGCGCTGGCTCAGGCGCCGGCGGATGTCGAACATCTGGTGGTGTCGCAGCCCGGCGCGGCCTTGCCCGATGGCGCCCACGCGTTCGACACGCTGCTGGCCGCCGCCCCGCTGGCGCCCGCGGCCCGCACGCTGTCCGACGAAATCGCGTTCTGGCTGTATTCATCCGGCTCGACCGGCAAGCCCAAGGGCGTGGTGCACACCCACGGCAACCTATGGCACACGGCGGAACTGTACGCCAAGCCCGTACTCTGCATCCGCGAAAGCGACGTGGTGTTCTCGGCCGCGAAGCTGTTCTTCGCATACGGCCTGGGCAACGGCCTGACCTTTCCGCTGTCGGTGGGCGCCACGGTCGTGCTGATGGCCGAGCGCCCCACGCCGCAAGCCGTGTTCCAGCGCCTGGTGCGGCATCGCCCCACCGTGTTCTACGGCGTGCCGACGCTGTATGCCAGCATGCTGGCCTCGCCCGACCTGCCGCCCCGCGAGCAGGTGGCGATGCGCGTCTGCACATCCGCCGGCGAAGCCTTGCCGCGCGATATCGGCGAGCGCTTCACGCGCCATTTCGGCTGTGAAATCCTGGACGGCATCGGCTCGACCGAGATGCTGCACATTTTCATTTCCAACCGCTCGGGGCAATTGCGCTACGGCACCACGGGCAAGCCCGTGCCGGGCTATGAGGTGCAGCTGCGCGACGACAACGGCGCGCCCGTCGCGCCCGGGGCCATCGGCGACCTGTACATCAAGGGGCCCAGCGCCGCGCTGATGTACTGGAACAACCGCGACAAGACGCGCCAGTGCTTTCTGGGCGACTGGCTCAAGAGCGGCGACAAATACGTTTGCGATCCCGACGGCTACTACACCTATGCCGGTCGCAGCGACGACATGATCAAGGTCAGCGGCCAGTATGTGTCGCCGGTGGAGGTCGAGAACATCCTGATCCAGCACGAGGCGGTGCTGGAAGCGGCCGTGATCGGGGTGCCGGACCACGACGGGCTGGTCAAGACCAAGGCCTATGTGGTGCTGCGCGACGGCTTCGAGCCGGACGCGCAGACGGGCGCCGCCTTGCAGCATTACGTGAAGCAACACCTGGCGCCGTTCAAGTATCCGCGCCAGATAGATTTCCTGGAGGAACTGCCCAAGACCGCCACCGGCAAAATCCAGCGCTTTCGCCTGCGCGCGCTGGAAGAGGCGTCGCTATGACGGTGGCCGCCGGATCGGATACGGTCTTTGCCGGCATCCACGCGCGCGGGCGCGATCTGCGGCTGGAATGCCGCTGGATCGCGCCGCAGCGCACCGATGCCCCGCTCATCGTCTTTCTGCATGAAGGGTTGGGATCGATATCGATGTGGAAGGACTGGCCCACGCAGGTGTGCGAGGCGGCCGGCTGCCGCGGGCTGGTGTATTCGCGCTACGGATACGGCCGGTCCACCGCTCGCCCGCAGGAGGATGCGTGGCCCGTGGACTTCATGCACCGTGAGGCGCACGACGTCCTGCCGGCCTTGCTGGAGGTCCTGGGCGTGAACGCGCGCCGCGACAAGCCGGTGCTGTTCGGCCACAGCGACGGCGGCTCGATCGCGTTGCTTTACGCCGCCCGGTATCCGGACGCGGTCGCCGGTGTGATCGCGGCAGCCCCCCACATCCTTGTCGAAGAGGTGTCCGTCACCAGCATCGCGGCCGCGCGCCGCGCCTATCTGGAATCGGATCTGCGCGCGCGGCTGGGCCGCCATCACCAGGATGTCGACTCCGCGTTCTGGGGCTGGAACGACATCTGGCTGAACCCGGAATTTCGCGCCTGGAACATCGAGGACGATCTGAGCCGCATCACCTGTCCCGTGCTGGCCATTCAGGGCACCGGCGACGAATACGGCACGCTGGCGCAGGTGCACGGCATCCGCCGGCGCGCGCCGCAAACCGAACTGCTGGAGATTCCGGATTGCGGCCATTCGCCGCACCGGGATCAGCCCGCCACCGTTATCCAGGCCGTCGCACGCTTTGTCGGCGCGCTGGAAAAACCCGGTTGACCCAGGCCCTGCTGCCGGCCCAGGCGTCCGCCCATAACAAGCACGGAGACAAACCATGAACCACGTCCTGACCCGGGCCGCGCTAGCCGCCGCCCTGACGATCGCCGCAAGCGGCGCGCATGCCGACGACAAGCTCAAGGTCGGCTTCATGCTGCCCTACAGCGGCACGTTTGCCGCGCTGGGCAACGCCATCGAGAACGGCTTCAAGCTCTACGTTGCCGAGCAAGGCGGCAAGCTGGGCGGACGCGAGATCGAATACTTC
Source organism: Achromobacter sp. GbtcB20 (assembly GCF_019091095.1). NCBI lineage: Bacteria > Pseudomonadati > Pseudomonadota > Betaproteobacteria > Burkholderiales > Alcaligenaceae > Achromobacter > Achromobacter sp. GbtcB20. The sequence goes on from NZ_JAGXJZ010000008.1 coordinate 47,610, forward strand.
AAGGTGGACGACGAATCCAATCCGGCCAAGGCCGCCGAGAACGCCAACCGCCTCATCAAGCGCGATCAGGTCGACGTGCTGATCGGCACCGTGCATTCGGGCGTGGCGATGGCGCTGGCCAAGGCGGCCAAGGACGCCGACACCACGCTGATCGTCACCAACGCGGGCGCCAACGCGATTACCGGTCCGCTGTGCGGCCCGGGCATCTTCCGCACCTCGTTCACCAACTGGCAGCCGGCCTACGCCATGGGCCCGGTGGCGTACGCCAAGGGCCACAAGACCGCCGTGACCATCACCTGGAAGTACGCCGCGGGCGACGAGGCCATCGGCGGCTTCAAGGAAGGTTTCGAGAAGGCCGGCGGCAAGGTTGTGCGCGAACTGAGCCTGCCGTTTCCCAACGTGGAATTCCAGTCGCTCCTGACAGAGATCGCCGCGCTCAAGCCCGACATGGTCTTCACCTTCTTTGCCGGCGGCGGCGCCGTGAAGTTCGTGCAGGACTACCACGCGGCCGGCCTGGACAAGACGATCCCGCTGTACGGCTCGGGCTTTTTGACGGACGGCACGCTGCAGGCGCAGGGCGCATCGGCGCAGGGGCTGCTGACCACGCTGCATTACGCCGACGGCCTGAACACGCCGCGCGACAACGCGTTCCGCGCCGATTATTCCAAGGCGTACAAGATGCAGCCGGACGTCTACGCGGTGCAAGGCTATGACGCCGCGCAGCTCATGCAGTCGGGCCTTGCCGCCGTGAAGGGCGACTTCACGAAGAAGGACGACTTCCGCAGCGCGATGCGCACGGCCACCGTGGACAGCCCGCGCGGCACATTCACGTTGTCCAAGGCCGGCAACCCGGTGCAGGACATCTACCTGCGCCGCGTCGACGGTCTGGAAAACAAGGTCGTCGAGGTCGCGGTGCAGAAGCTGGCCGACCCCGCCCGCGGCTGCAAGCTGTAGCCCGCCGAACGCGTCCGCCACGGGAGGCCCCATGGACATCAGCATCCTGCTCATCCAGAGCCTGAACGCATTCCAGTACGGCTTGCTGCTGTTCCTGGTGGCCAGCGGCTTGACGCTGATCTTCGGGATCATGGGCATCATCAACCTGGCGCACGGCAGCTTCTACATGATCGGCGCGTACATGGCGTTTGCGCTGGGCCCGCTGGTCGACCGCTGGCTGGGCGGCGGGTTTTTCACCACGCTGGCCGTCTGCGTGCTGGCGGCCGGCGTGATGGGATACCTGCTGGAAGCCGCGTTCTTCAGCTACCTGTACAAGCGCAATCACCTGCAGCAGGTGCTGATGACGTACGGCATGATCCTGGTGTTCGAGGAACTGCGCAGCATCCTGGTGGGCAACGACGTGCATGGCGTGCCGCTGCCCGAATGGCTGCGCGGCAGCATTGCGCTGGGCGACGTGATGACCTATCCCGTCTACCGCCTTTTCATTTCCGCCGTGGGCATCGTCGTCGCGCTGCTGCTGTACTGGATGATCTCGCGCACGCGGCTGGGCATGATGCTGCGCGCCGGCGCCAGCAACCGCGAGATGATCAGCTCGCTGGGCATCGACATCAACAAGCTCTACCGCGTCGTGTTCGCCGCGGGCGTGGCGCTGGCGGCGCTGGCCGGCAGCATCGCCGCGCCCGTGTCGTCGGTGTATCCCGGCATGGGCAACGGCGTGCTCATCATCTGTTTCGTGGTGGTGGTGATCGGCGGCATCGGGTCGATTCGCGGCGCCTTCCTGGCCGCGATGCTGGTGGGCTTTGCCGAAACCTTCGGCCAGGTGCTGTTCCCTTCCGCGGCGGGCGTGCTGGTCTATCTGCTGATGGCCCTCATTCTTCTCTGCAAGCCCGAAGGGCTGTTCAAACAGGGCTAGGTCCTGTCGACCTCAAAAGGACCCACGCATGCGCGCGCCTCTGCTCAACCGACTTTTGCCCATCGCCACGCTACTGGCGCTGGCGGCCTTTTCCTTCAGCGCCAGCGATTACTACACCGGCCTGGCGGTGAAGATCATGATCTACGCGATCTTCGCGCTCAGCCTGCAACTGCTGGTGGGCGGCGCGGGGTTGGTGAGCCTGGGACACGCGGCGTTCTTCGGCATCGGCGCCTACGTGGCGGCGCTGTTGTCGCCCGAATCGGAAGCCGCCAGCCTGGGGTGGCTGCTGCCGGCCGCCCTTCTGGCGGCCGCCGCGTATGCGCTGGTGACCGGAGCGCTGGCGCTGCGCACGCGCGGCGTGTACTTCATCATGGTCACGCTGGCGTTTTCGCAGATGGCGTACTACGTGTTCCACGACACCAAGATCGGCGGCGGCAGCGACGGCATCTACCTGTATTTCCGGCCGGAACTCTCGCTCGGCGGCTGGATGCCGTTCGATCTGGGCAACGCCGGCACGTTCTATTTCTTTGTCCTTGCCTGCCTGGCGCTGACGTGGGGCTTTCTGGCGTTGCTGCGCCGCTCGCCATTCGGCGCGGCGCTTGCCGGCATCCGCATCAACGAACAGCGCATGCGCGCGGCAGGCTATTCGACCTATCCGTACAAGCTCGCCGCCTATGTCGTCGGTGCCACGCTGGCCGGCCTGGCGGGCTTTCTGTTCGCGCTGAAAGATGGCTTCGTCACGCCGGAGCTGTTGGCCTGGGAACAGTCGGGGCTGGTGCTCCTGATGGTCATCCTGGGCGGCATGGGCAGCCTGGGCGGCGCGGTGCTGGGCACGGTGACGATGGTGATGCTGCAAGAGCTGTTCCAGTCGCAGGACCTGTTTGGCGATTACGCGCGCCATTGGCACCTGCCGCTGGGCCTGACGATCATCGCGCTGGTGGCGCTGTTGCCGAACGGGCTGGCAGGTTTGCCGGCCCAATGGCGCGAACGCCGCCAGGCGCGCGCCGCGGACGTTCGCAAAGACGCGGCGCCCCCGGCCCGCGCGGAAAGCAAACCGGCGGCCGCGCGCCTGCCCATCCAGGGAGAACGCCATGTCTGATGTCCTGCTCTCGGCCGCCGCGGTCACGCGCCGCTTCGGCGGTCTTACCGCGGTCAACGGCGTGTCGCTCGATCTGCTGCGCGGCCAGGTGCATGCCGTGATCGGCACCAACGGCGCGGGCAAGTCCACGCTCATCAACATCCTGTCGGGTGAACTGGCGGCCAGCAGCGGCCAGGTCACGCTGGGCAGCCGCGACATCACCGCCTGGCCTCAGCCCGAACGGGCGCGCGCAGGGCTGGGCCGCAGCTACCAGCGATCCACGATCTTTCCTGAACTGAGTGTGTTTGAAAACTGCCGGCTGGCCGCGCAGGCCAGCCGGCAGCGCTTCTGGCACTGGTGGCGCGATGCCGCCAGCTGCCGGCGCAGCGCCGAATTGGCGGGCGCGGCGCTGCACCGCACGGGCCTGACCGGCGACGCGCGGCAACCGGCCGGCCTGCTGCCGCACGGCCGCAAGCGCCAACTTGAGATCGCCATGTGCCTGGCGGGCGAGCCGCAGGTGCTGCTGCTGGACGAACCGCTGGCGGGCATGGGCCCGGAGGAAACCGACCGCATCCTGGCTCTGCTGCAGACACTGAAGGCCGGCCACGCCATCCTGCTGGTCGAGCACGACATGGACGCCGTGTTCCGCATCGCCGAAACCATCACCGTCATGGTCAACGGCAGCGCCATCGCCAGCGGCGCCCCCGCGCAGATTCGCGCCAATCCGGAGGTGCGCACCGCCTACCTGGGCGAAGACGGACAAGGAGCACATTGATGCACGCCCTGATCGAAGCAGACGGCCTGCACGTGTACTACGGCGCCAGCCATGTGCTGCGGGGCGTGGACATGCACATCGCGCCGGGCGAATCCGTGGGACTGGTGGGCCGCAATGGCATGGGCAAAACCACGCTCATCCGCAGCCTGATGGGCCACGTGAAAAGCGCCCAAGGCAACGTGCGCGTGCGCGGCAGCGACTGTACCCACGCGCAGCCCTATGCGATCGCGCGGATGGGGGTGGCCTATGTGCCCGAGGGCCGCGGCATCTTTCCCAACCTGAACGTGCGCGAGAACCTGCAGGTGGCGGCGCGCCCGGGCAAGCGCGCGGGCCAGGACTGGACCTATGCGCGTGTGCTGGACACGTTTCCCCGGCTGCGCGAACGCCTCGCCCACGGCGGCCAGCAGTTGTCGGGCGGCGAACAGCAGATGCTGGCCATCGGCCGCGCGCTGATGACCAACCCCGACCTCCTGATTCTGGACGAAGCCACCGAGGGCCTGGCGCCGCTGATCGTGGCGGAGATCTGGCGCATCATCCGCGAGATCCGCGCCACCGGCATGTCCACGCTGATCGTGGACCGCAACTACCGCGCGGTGCTGGAACACACCGACCGGTGCCTGGTGATGGAAAAGGGATTGATCGTGCAGGATGGCGACAGCGCGTCGCTGGCCCGGCAGCCCGAGCAGTTGACGCGCTATCTGGGGGTGTAGCGGCGCGGCGCGTGGGGAGAACGCCCGCGCCGCCGGGGCAACCGTCAGATCACGGCTTCGATCAGGAAAGGACCGCGCCGCTTCAGGCCCTCGGCCAGCGCGCGCGCGAAGCCTTCAACCGTATCCACGCTGACCGCTTCCACGCCCATGCCGCGGGCCAGATGGGTCCATTCAAGATGCGGGTCCTGCAGGTCCAGCATGCGGCGCGCATTGCGGCCGGGTTCCTGCACGCCCACGTTCTTCATCTCGCCATGCAGCGTGGCGTACGAACGGTTGGCCAGGATGATGGTGAGGCAATCCAGATTTTCGCGCGCCTGCGTCCACAAGGCTTGCAGCGTGTACATGCCGCTGCCGTCCGCCTGCAAGGTCACCACCTTGCGGTCGGGGCTCGCCACTGCCGCGCCCGTCGCCAGCGGCAGGCCGATGCCGATCGCGCCGCCCGTCAGCATCAGCCAGTCGTGCGGCGCGCTGCTGACGCTGTACAGCGGAAACTCGCGGCCTTGCGTGATGGACTCGTCGCAGACGATGGCCTGCTCGGGCAGATGATGCGCGACCAGGATGTTGACGGCGGCGCCGGTCAGCTTGCCGGACGCGGGCACTTCATAACTGGCGGCGGGCGCCGTCAAACGCGGCGCATCGGCGGCGATGCCCAGTTCGTCGGCCAGCCACTCCAGCGCGTGCGGCAGGTCCTGGTCGGCCGTGGCCAGCACCACCTGGTTGCTGTCCTGCGGCGCCAGCAGGCTGGGCTTGCCGGGATAGGCAAAGAAGCCGACCGGCGACTTGGCGCCCGCCAGCACCAGGTGCTTGACGTCCTTGAGCTTGGCGACGGCCAGATCGATCGGATACGGCAGACGGTCCACCGGGGTGCGCGAGCCGCCGCGCTCGATGCGGCGGTTCGACGTCTCCGATACCAGACGCACGCCGGTCGCGCGTGCAATGCGCCCCGCCGCGTTCAATGCGCGCTCGCGCAACGCGGCGCCGCCCAGCATCAGCACGGTGACTTCGCCCGAGCGGATGGCCGCCGCGGCGGCGCGCACGGCATCGGCGGTGGTCTGCGCCAGCGCGTCGTCCTTGGCCACGATGGGCGCGGGCGCGTTATCGGGCAGTTCGGTCCAGGCCGTGTCGGCCGGCAGGATCAGGGTGGCGATGTTGCCCGGCGCGCGGCGCGCCACGGCGACGGCCTCGGCGGCATCCGCGGACAGGGCCGAGGCCGTCATGGTGCGCTTGACCCAGTGCGACATCGGCCGGGCCACGCCCTCCACGTCGCTGGTCAGCGGCGCGTCGTACTGGACGTGATACGTGGCGTGGTCGCCCACGATGTTGACCATGGGTGTGCGCGCGCGCTTGGCGTTGTGCAGGTTGGCAAGGCCATTGCCCAGGCCCGGGCCCAGATGCAGCAACGTCGCCGCCGGCTTGTCGGCCATGCGGGCGTAGCCGTCGGCGGCGCCGGTCACCACGCCTTCGAACAGGCCCAGCACGCAGCGCATCTTGGGCTTGCGATCCAGGGCCGCCACAAAGTGCATCTCGGATGTGCCCGGATTTGCAAAGCAAACGTCCACATCATTGGCAAGCAAGGTGTCGCAGAGGCTGTCGGCGCCGTTCATCGTTGTTTCCCTGGTAGTTATCAATGGCAGTGCGGGTGGCATGGCCACCCGCGCAACGGACATCATAGGGAGCCTGGCGGATTCGCGATAGAGCCATTTACGATCGGGCGCATGGAACCATTCCGGACGGGGTTCCGTTTGGCGGAACAGACCAGGGCGGCGTCCGGGGAGCGGACGGCCGCGCCGGGTTCGGGCGCCGTCAGAACGTGGCGCGCAGCGCGAGGCGGAAGGTGCGCGGCTGACCGAAGTAATTCCAGTAGTTGGTGTTGCCCACGGACTGGTAATAATTCCGGTCAAAGAGGTTGTCCACGTTGAACTGCACCGCCAGGTTCTTGTTGACGTCGTAGACCGCATGCAGGCCGACCAGCGTGTACGCGCCCTGCGAGATTCGGTATTCGTCCTCATCCGGACCGCTGGCGTTGAAGATGCCGCTTTGCGCGTAGACCGAGCCGCCCACGCGCAGCTTGTTCCATTGGTCGGGCAGACGGTAGTCGGTGGACACCTTCAGCAGATGGCGCGGGTAGGTGCTGGCGAACGTCTGGCCCGACTGCGGTCCCTGCGCGTACTTCGACTGCGTGTAGGTATAGCCCAGGCTGACGTTCCAGGCCGGCGTGATCGCGCCATTGATCTCGAAGTCCACCCCGCGGTTGCGCACCTTCTCGGCGGGGCGGTAGCAGGAAAAGATGCCTGGCGGGCACAGGTCGCTGTCGTCGATCAGGTCGGCCCGGCCCTTCTGGTCCGTCTGGAACAGCGCCAACGCGGCGTTCACCCGGCGGTCCATGAACTCGCCCTTCAGGCCGATCTCGTAGTTCTGCCCCGTCATCGGCGGCAGCACGCCGCCGTCGACGCCGATGTTTTCCTGCGGCTTGAAGATTTCGGTATAGCTGGCGTAGGCCGACAGGTTTTCGTTCAGGTCCTGCACCACGCCCGCATACGGCGTGACCTTGCCGCGCTGCTCATAGCGGCTTTCGGTGCGCACGGTGGTCTGCGCAAAGCGGTCGAATTCGAACCAGCTCATGCGCGCGCCCAGGATGAAGGTCGTGCTGTCGGTCAGGCTGAAGCGGCCGGCGGTGTAGATGCCTTGTTGCTTCTGCGTGATGTTGTACTGCCACATGTGCGCGTCCAGCCCGGTCGGCGCGGGCGGATTGAAGGCTCCCAGGTCGTTCATGTCGACGAGGTAGCGATAGCTGGCGTCGCGCCCGCCGTGATAGTCGAAGTCGTCCTGGCGGGTGGTGGCGCCCACCACCAGCTCATGCTGGCGGCCCAGCAGCTGGAACGGGCCGGACGCGTAGGCGTCCACGCCCCATTGCGTGTCGTCGTACTGGAACAGGCGCGGGTTCAGCGTGAAGGTGTCGCCCGTCGTGCGTTGTGTGTAGTTGCCCAGGAAGTCCGACTTGGCGGACAGCCAGTTCCCGGCCACGGTCAGTTTCCAGCCATTGCCGAATTCGTGCTTGATGTCGGCGAACAGGTTGGTGTTGCGCTTGTTCAGGTAATTCCAGTCGCCGACCAGGGCGGTCTTGCGCGACATCGGGTAGAACGAGCCGTCAGCCCGCGTCGGCAATCCGGACCAGTCATAACCCTGGTTGCGGTCCTTCTGGTACGTCAGGCCGGCCGTCACCGTGGTGGCGGGCGTGATGTCGGCCTCCAGGATGCCGTAGAAGAGCGAGTTTTCCTTGCCCGCCCGTTGCTGGAAGTCGCCCGCGTTGGTGTAGGCCATCACGGCGCGGCCGCGCAGCGTCTTGGCCTCATTCAAGGGCGAGGACACGTCCAGCATCGTGCGGTAGTCGTCCCACGACCCCGCCGACAGCGTCATGACGCCTGTGGTCTCGTAGCCGGGCCGCTTGCGCACCAGGTTGATGGCGGCCGCCGGATTGCCTGCGCCCTCCAGCAAGCCCGTGGCGCCGCGCACGACTTCCACGCGGTCATAGATCTCGGTGGTGGGCTTGTTGATGGCGTCGAACGAGTACGCGTTGCTGATGTTGGCCGGCACGCCGTCGATCTGCAGGTTGTCGATGAGCTGGCCGCGCGCCTGATACACCGAACGCTCCGAGCCGTTCTGCACCACTGAAATGCCGGTGGTCGCCTGCAGCACGTCGTCCAGATTCTGCATGGACTGGTCGTCCATGCGCTGGCGCGTCACCACTGTCACGGATTGCGGCGTTTCGCGCGGCGACAGGTTCAGGCGCGTGGCGCTGTTGGTGACCTGCACCACGTACGTGCCGCTGGTGTCCACCGGCGGCAGCATGCCGGATACAGTGACCGGCGCGAGGGTCGTGGTCTGTGCAGCCGGCGCGCGCCGCAAGGTCAGCGTGCCATCTGCCGCGCGCGCGGATTCCAGGCCGCTGCCGGCCAGTGCCACACGCAGCGCCGCATCCATCGTGTAGACGCCCTGCACGGCCGGGGCATTCAGGCCGCGCACGAGGTGCGGGTCGTAGGACACCACGGTCCGGGTCAGCCGCGCAATCTCGGTCAGCGTGGCGTCCAGGCTGCCGGCGGGCAGGTCGAATGCGATGGGCGCCCGGGGCTGGGCGTGGGCCGGCTGGCCCAGGCTGGATGCCGCCAGGACCACGGCAAGGCTAAGGACGCGGGGAACAGGCAAAACGCGCATGAGGGTCTCCGATACGTTGCGCACAGTGATATGTGGGTATGTGCCGCGAGATCGGAAAAGTGACAGTGCTCGTGCGAAAAAAGTGAAAGAAACGGGTCAGGCCGGCCGGACGTCGATCAAAGTGAGCCAGCGCGTATAGCGGCTGACCGTGATCGGCAGCGTGTGTTCCAGCGCGCTCAGCGCGCGGTCGGTGTCGTCCAGCGGATAGAGACCGGACACCGCCAGGCGGGCGGCCTGCGGGCTGACGCGCAGCACGCCTGTGCGGTAGCTGGCCAGCGCCGCGGCAATCTCGCCGAGCGGCTGGTCGCGCACCTTCAGCCATCCCTCGCGCCACGACGCGGCGTCTTCCATCGCTTGCGGGCGTTCCGCCCAGGCGGCGCCAAAACGCGCGCCCTGCCCCATCGCCAGCATCAGCGGGGACGCATCGCGCGGAAGGACTTCGACGCTGCTCTGCAACGCCACGGCCAGGCTGGCTTCCTCTTCCAGCCGCACCATGCAGCCCGCGCCCGCGCTGCGGACCTGCCCGTGCGCCGTATGCACCGCAAACATCGCGGAAAGACCGGTGCGCGGCTGCACCACCAACGCCCCTTCCAGCAACCGCACGTTGCGCGCGTCCGCCGTGAAATCCAGATCCACGCGGCTGCGCGCGTCCAGGGTCAGCAGGCTGCCGTCCGGCAGCGTGTAGGTCCGACGTTCGCCCGTGGCCGTGCCGAGATCGGCCGTAAGATTGCCCAGCGGCGTGATGCGATTGGCCACCCAGCCGCCCGCCGCCGCGGCGCCGGCCAAGGCGGCCGCGTTAAGCAGCACGCGACGCCGCGCCGGGCGCACCAGCGTGCGACGCAGCGCGTGGCGCTCGTTCTTCATGACCGATTCCAGCCGCCCCACGGACTGGCTAAGGCCCTGCTGCAGCCGCGCCCAGGCATGTTCATGGGCCGGATCGGCCGCGCGCCAGGCGGCACAGGCGGCGTGATCGGCATCCGTCGCCTCGCCCGAGGTCAGCTTGACCCAGAAGCCGATCGCCCGGTCCCCGGCCTCGGCCACGGTTTGCTCGCGACTCATGGCGCGTCCGCCAGCGCGTAGCAGCGCTGCAGCGCCTGCGCGATGTACTGGCGCACCATGCTGACCGACACGCCCAGCGCGGCGGCGATCTCCTTGTGGGTCAGGCCATCGAGTTGGCTGTATAGAAACGCGGCGCGCGCCTTCGCCGACAGGCCGTCGAGCATCTGGTCCACCTGCTGCAGGGTCTGCAGGATCGCAAGCTGCTCCTGCGGCGACGGGGCAAACTGCTCGCCCTGGAGGAACAGGCTTTCCAGCCACGCGGCTTCCAGCTCGCGGCGGCGCCACAGTTTCCAGACGAGGCGTTTGGCGATGGTGATGATGAGGGCGCGCGGCTCGCGCACGGAGTCGAGCCGCGGCGTCTGGATGAGCTGGACGAACGTGTCGCCGGCGACGTCTTCGGCGTCTTCGAGGTTGCGCAGCCGGGTGTAGAGCCTGCCCAGCAGCCATGGCCTGTCTTCGGTGTAGATCCGGGCCAGCAGAGGATGGTCCGAGGTAATCGTGGAAGGCGGAAGCATGGCGCGGCGGGCGGTATCTGCAAATGGGAATCGCTCGCATTCTATCGCAGACGTGCCGAGGCGTCCCCTTTCCGGCAGGAGCAATATCCACCCGCGGGGCGCGCCCAAAAACGGCAAGGCCTCCCGAGGGAGGCCTTGCGCGGATCAAATGGACCGGTAAATCCGTCCGCTATGCGTGTTCACGCTTCAACGGATCGGCCACGGATACATCGCGCCGCCCTGGTTCCACAGCGCGTTCGTGCCGCGCTGCAGGCCCAGCTTGCTGTCCTTGCCCACGTTGCGCTCGAAGATTTCGCTGTAGTTGCCCACCGCCTTGATGGCGTTGTAGGCCCACTTTTCATCCAGGCCCATGTTCTTGCCGGCGCCCGGCGTCACGCCCAGGATGCGCAGGACGTTGGGATTCTTGCTCTTGAGCATTTCATCCACGTTCTTTTGCGTGATGCCGTATTCCTCGGCTTCCAGCAGCGCGAACAACGTCCAGCGCACGATGCCCAGCCAGTTTTCGTCGCCCTGGCGGACCATGGGACCCAGCGGCTCCTTGGAAAAGCGCTCGGGCAGGATTTCGTAGTCGTTGGGGTTGGCGACCTGCGTGGCGCGCACGGCGGCCAGTTGCGAGGCGTCGTCCGTGAAGGCGTCGCAGCGGCCGGATTCAAAGGCGCGCACGACTTCGGTCACCTTGTCGATCACGACCGGCTTGAACTCGATGTTATTGGCGCGGAACCAGTCGGCCAGGTTCAGTTCGGTGGTGGTGCCGGGCTGCACGCAGACGGTGGCGCCGTTCAGTTCCTTGGCGCTCTTGACGCCCAGCTTCTTGCTGACCAGGATGCCCTGGCCATCATAGAAGCTGGCGGCCACGGCGGACAGGCCGAGCGACGTGTCGCGCGTCTGCGTCAGCGTCACGGTGCGCAGCAGCACATCGACTTCGCCCGACTGCAGCGCCGTGAAGCGCTGCTGGGTGGACAGCGCGGTGCCCTTGAACTTGGAGGCATCGCCAAACACCGCCGCCGCCACGGCACGACAGATGTCCACGTCCATGCCTTCCCATTCGCCCTTGCTGTTCGTCGCGGAGAATCCGGAGACGCCGTCCGTCAGGCCGCACTGCACGAATCCCTTCTTTTTCACCGCGTCCAGCGTGGGACCGGCCATCGCCGCCTGGGACGCGCAGGCCAGGGCAATCGCGCCGGCCGCAACCATCAATTTCCGCTTCATGTTCTGCTTCTCCTGAGATAGATGGCCGCTCTGGGCTCGTAACCGGGAGCGGCTGAAACCGGGTCCCGCCTTACTGGACCGGCCGCCAGATTAAGGCATGTCCACACCGTGAACAACGCACGAATCCCTAGTGAAAACCCGTAAGGCGCGTCGTCCTCGAACGACGCCGCTCTGTCCGGTGATCGAACTTTATTGCCGCGGCGCCCCGCCGCCCCGCACATCCCCGCGTGCCATACTTTTTTTGCGTCTTTGTCCGATAGTCAGCAAAGCCGCAGCCCTTTGAAAAAAGCCGGTCGCGTCACACAAAAACCCGGACGCGCACCGCTAATCGGCCGATTCATGGAGGAGACAAGTCCATGGCAAAAGCAAGCAAGTCGCAGCCCCTTCGCCCGGCGGCCACTGACCGCCGCCAGGCCCTCAGAAACCTGCTCGTCGCCGCGCTGGCCGCGAGCGGTCTGGCCGCCGGCCCCGCCCTCGCGGCCGACAACTGGCCCAGCAAGCCCATCAAGATCATCGTGCCGTACACGCCGGGCGGATCCACCGACATCGTGACGCGCATCGTGATGGAAAAACTGGGGCCGCGGCTGAACCAGACCATCGTCGTCGAGAACCGTCCCGGCGCCAACAGCAGCCTGGGATCGGCGCTTGCCGCCAAGGCCGAGCCCGACGGCTACACGTTCCTGTCGATGCTGCCGGCCTACATCATCAACTTCCACCTCTACAAGCTGGGTTACACGCCCGCGGACCTGACGCCGGTCGTGCAGATGGCGGACCTGCCGCTGTTTCTGTTCGTGGCGAACGAGCTGCCGGTCAAGAACGTGGCCGAACTGGTCGCCTATGCGCGCAAGAATCCCGACAAGCTCACCTACGCGTCCAGCGGCAACGGTTCCAGCGCGCATCTGACCGGCGCCGACTTCGCGCTGCAGAACAAGATCACGATGACCCACGTGGCCTACAAGGGCAGCGCGCCGATCCTGACGGACCTGCTGGGCAATCGCGTGTCCATGGTGTTCGATCCCGTGCTGGTGCCGATGCAGTACGTCAAGCAGAACCGCCTGAAGGCGCTGGCGTTCACGGGCAAGGAACGTTGGCCCACGGAACCTGACATTCCCACGATGGAAGAAGCCGGCATGCCGGGTTTCGTCACCGGCTCGTGGGCCGGACTGATGGCGCCCGCCAACACGCCCAAGCCGATCATCGAACGCATGGCGCGTGAGATCAGCGAAATCGTCAAGGAACCCGACGTGCGGCAGAAGTTCGTGGATGCGGGCTTCTTGCCGGTGGGCGGCACGCCGGCGCAGTTTGCCGAATTGATGAAGAAGGACTCGGCGCGCTACGCCGAGATCATCAAGCAGGCCAACATCACCGTGAACTGAGCGGGCCGGGCGCCGCGGCGCCCGCCCCATCGGAGCCCTCCATGATCGACAAGTTCATCGACACCCCCGCGGCCGCCGTGGCGGACATCCACGATGGCGCCACCGTGCTGATCAGCGGGTTCGGCGGCGCCGGCATGCCCACCGAACTGATCCATGCGCTCATCGACCAGGGCGCGCGCGACCTGACCGTGGTCAGCAACAACGCCGGCAACCACGAAACGGGCCTGGCCGCGCTGGTCAAGGCCGGGCGCGTGCGCAAGGTCATCTGCTCGTTTCCGAAGGCGTCTCACTCCTGGGTCTTCGACGCGCTCTACCGCGAAGGCCGCATCGAACTGGAATGCGTGCCGCAAGGCACCATCGCCGAACGCCTGCGTGCGGCCGGCGCCGGGCTGGGCGGCTTTTTCACGCCCACCGCGTACGGCACCGAGCTTGCGCGCGGCAAGGAGACCCGCATCATCAACGGCCGCGGCCATGTGTTCGAAGAACCCTTGCACGGCGACTTCGCGCTGGTCAAGGCCGACCGTGGCGACCGCTGGGGCAACCTCACCTACAACATGAGCGCGCGCAACTTCGGTCCCATCATGTGCATGGCCGCCCGGACGACCATCGTGCAGGTGCGCGCCAAGGCCGAACTGGGCGAACTGCCGCCCGAGGCGGTGGTGACGCCGGGCATCTTCGTCAAGCGCGTGACCGAAGTGCCCAACGCCGCCTTTTCCAGCTGACGCAACCCTTCAAGCAGGAGTCCGCATGTTTCGTCCCCTGACCCGCGAAGCCATGGCGCGCCGCCTGGCCCTGGACATCCCCGACGGCAGCTACGTGAACCTGGGCATCGGCATGCCGGTGCTGGTGGCCGCGCATCTGCCCGAAGGCCGCGAGATCGTGCTGCACAGCGAGAACGGCATTCTTGGCATGGGCCCGCCCCCGGCCGAGGCCGACATCAACCTGGACCTCATCAACGCGGGCAAGCAGCCCGTGACGCTCTTGACGGGCGGGTCGTACTTCCATCATGCGGACTCGTTCGCGATGATGCGCGGCGGCCACCTGGACATCTGTGTCATGGGCGGCATGCAGGTCGCCGCCAACGGCGACCTGGCCAACTGGTCGCTCAACAAGCCGGACGAAGCGCCGGCCGTGGGCGGCGCGATGGACCTGGCCGTCGGCGCACGCAGCGTGTTCATCATGATGGAGCACAACAGCAAGAACGGCGATCCCAAGATCGTCGAGCGCTGCACCTATCCGCTTACCGGCGCCGGCGTGGTGGACCGCGTCTACACCGACCTCGCGGTCATCGACGTGACGCCGGACGGGCTTGTCGTCCGGGATATGATCGACGGCATGACCCTGACCGAATTGCAGGCGCGCACCGGCGCGCCGCTGCGTGCCGGCTGATGCTGCCGAACCTGCCTCCTCCGGGCTACGCCGCGCCGCCCGCGGCCGAAGACCATCCCGACCAGCTGCGCGGCGATCCGGACTACATGCTGACGCTGGCGCGCGGCCTGCACGTCATACGCGCGTTCGGCACCCGCCGCCATCCCCAGACCGCCGCCGAACTGAGCCGGCGCGCCAACTTGCCGCGCGCGGTGGTGCAGCGCTGCCTGCACACGCTGATCCTGCTGGGCATGGCCGAACAGCATGGCCGGCTGTACGTGCTGACGCCGCGCATCCTGGGGCTGGGCTACGCGTATTTTTCGTCCACGCCGTTCGTCTCGCTGGCGCAGCCCGTGCTGGAGGAACTGAGCGCCACCGTGAACGAGACCTGCGCGCTCGCCATCATGGAAGGCCACGAGATGCTGTACCTGGCGCGTTCGGAGGTGAACCGCCTGCTGGCCACGTCGATGGGTCTGGGAAGCCGCTTGCCGGCGTATTGCACGTCCATCGGGCGCGTGTTGCTGGCAGAGTTGCCCGAGCCCGCGCTGGCAAGGTATTTCGCGGCAACCGACCTGCAGCCCTACACCGAATTCACGTTGACCACCGAGGCAAAACTGCGTGCGGAACTGGCGCGCATCCGCGAGCAGGGATACGCGGTGGTCGACCAGGAACTGGAATTGAATGTGCGCGCGATTTCGGTGGTCGTGCGCTCGGCCAGCGGCAAGGCGTGCGGCGCCGTGAACGTCAGCGTGAAGGCCGCGCGCGTGCCGCTCGAGCGCTTGCAGGAAGAATTCCTGCCGCCCTTGCGGCAGGCTGTTGAACGGATCGGGGAATTCCTGGCCGCCTGAGCGGCCAGGCTACAGGCCGGTGGTGTCCAGCGTGAAGGCGGCGGCGGCACGGCCGATGCGGTCGTTGACCGCGTGCCAGTCGTCGGTGGCGGGCGGCGCCTGCACGATGATGCGCGCATAGCCCTGCCCGTCCAGATCGCGCAGCAGGCCATACAGCGCCTGCGCGTAACGGGCCGGGTCCGCCGGCACCGCTTGCCATTGCACGCGCGCATCGACGGCGGCGGGCTGCGGGCCGTAGGCCACCAGCACGACGCGCCCTTCTGGCAGGTTGCGTCCCAGCACCACTTCCTGCATGCGCGCGTCGCTTGCCAGTTCCAGCGGCGTGCGCGGCGCGTAATGCGCCTTCAGCGTGCCCGAGGCGCGCGGCGCCGCGGCGTCGGGCGCAAAGACCTGCACGCCCAGCACGGCTTCGATCTGCGCGGCGCTGATGTGGCCGGGCCGCAGCAGCACGGGCCCCGCGCCCGTGTCCAGGCGCGACAGATCCAGGATCGTGGACTCGATGCCCACCTCCGACGCGCCGCCTTCCAGCACGGGCATGCCGGCCGCGACTTCGTCCGGGAACTCGCTGCGCACATGCTCGGCGCGCGTGGGCGACACTTGCCCGAACTTGTTGGCGGACGGGGCGGCCACGCCGCCCTGCCCGTTCGGCTTGCCGGCGGCAAAAGCCGTCAGCAGCGCCTGCGCCACCGGATGCGAGGGACAGCGAATGCCGATGCTGTCCTGGCCGCCGCTCACCGTGTCCACGATATGCGGCGCGCGCTTGAGGATCAGGGTCAGCGGACCCGGCCAGAACGCGTTGATCAGCAGACGCGCCTCGGGCGGCACGTGCGCCGCCCAATACGACACATCGCCGTCGGGCGCGATATGCACGATGACGGGATGGTTCGACGGCCGGCCCTTGGCCGCGTAGATCTTGGCAACCGCCTGCGGATTTTCGGCGTCCGCGCCCAACCCGTAGACGGTCTCGGTCGGAAAGGCGGCCAGTTCGCCGTCCAGCATGCGCTGGGCGGCGTGGGCGATTTGCGCGGCGCTGGCGGTGGCGGGCGTGGAGGAGGACATCGGTTCGCCGCTTTATTCGGGCGCCTGCATGCCCAGCGCGGCCGCCACGCGGGCGGCATCGTCACGGGCCTGCTGCAGCGTGGCCGCCACGATGGTGACGTGCCCCATCTTGCGGCCCCGTCGCGCCTCGTGCTTGCCGTACAGATGCAGCTTGGCGGACGGCACCGCCAGCGCCGCGGCCCAGTCGGGCTCGCGTTGCGCGGTGTCGGTGTCGTTGGCGTACCAGATGTCGCCCAGGATGTTCAGCATGACGGCCGGGGCCAGGAGGTCGGTGCCGCCCAGCGGCAGGCCGGCCATGGCGCGCGCCTGCTGCTCGAACTGGCTGGTGACGCAGGCATCGATCGTGTAGTGGCCGCTGTTGTGCGGGCGCGGCGCGATCTCGTTGACGATGAGGCTGCCGTCCTTGAGCACGAAGAATTCCACGCACAGCACGCCGTGGTAGCCCAGGCCCTGCGCGATGGCTTGCGCGGCCTCGGTGGCGCGCGCCTGGCGTTCGGCGTGGGCGGCGTCCTGCTGCACGGGCGCGGCGGTGGACACCGCCAGGATGCCGTCGCGGTGCACGTTGCGCGCCACGGGAAACACCACGCTGGCGCCGTCAAAGCCGCGCGCCAGCACCACCGAGATTTCGTAATCCAGCGGCATCAGCGCTTCCAGCACGCAGGCCACGCCCCCGAACTCGGCGAAGGCCGCGATGGCTTCTTCGCGGGTGTCGATGCGGGCCTGGCCCTTGCCGTCGTAACCCAGGCGGGCAACCTTGAGAATGCCGGGGAACAAGGCTTCGGACGCGGCGTGCAAGTCCGCCTCGCTGCGGATGGCGGCGTGCGGCGCAACCGGGATGCCTTGCGCGGCGATGAAGGTCTTTTCCGCGATACGGTCCTGCACGATCGCCACGGCGTCGCCCGCCGGGCTGACGCGGCAACGGGTCGCCAGCGCGCGCAGGCTGTCGGCGGGCACGTTTTCGAATTCGGTGGTGACGGCCTGGCAGGTCTGCGCCAGGCGGGCCAGGCCGGCCTCGTCGTCATAGGCGGCCTGGATGTGCAGGTCGGCGACCATGCCGGCCGGGCACTCGGCGGCCGGATCCAGCACCGCCACCTTGTAGCCGAGGCTTTGCGCGGCGTGACAGAACATGCGGCCCAACTGCCCGCCGCCCAGCATGCCCAGCCAACCGCCGGGCGCAATCATGAAAGAAGTCGATTGAGTCATACGCGTCAGGCCTCGGGCGGAACTTTCATGTCGCGCGCGGCCTGCGTCTGGCGGGCGCGGAACGCCAGCAGCTTTGCGTGCAGGCCGGCGTCGGTGCCCGCCAGCGTGGCGATCACGTGCAGCGCGGCGTTGGCGGCGCCGGCTTCGCCGATGGCAAAGGTGGCGACCGGCACGCCCTTGGGCATCTGCACGATGGACAGCAGCGAGTCTTCGCCGCGCAGGTACTTGGACGGGACCGGCACACCGAACACCGGCACCTCGGTCAGGGCGGCCATCATGCCCGGCAGGTGCGCCGCGCCGCCAGCGCCGGCGATGATGCCGCGCAGACCGCGCTGGTGCGCGGCGGCGCCGTATTCGGCCATATCCTGCGGCATGCGGTGCGCGGAGATCACGCGCGCCTCGAAGGCAACGCCAAAATCCTCCAGCATCGTCACCGCGTGCTTCATGACCTCCCAATCGCTGGAAGATCCCATAATCACGCCCACCACGGGGGAGGCTTGCGCCGCTGCGGAAGTCTGGTCTGTCATAACCGGTGTCTAGTAGTTGAGACCACGGCGCACGCGCCGCGAAATGTCAGGAAACCGCGGGACCTGCCCGCGAAAGCCCGCTATTTTACCCGGCGCGGCGGCCCCTACGGCGTGGCCGCCGTTTGCAGCCAAAGGTAGCTGACCGGATCGTCGGGGCACGGGCCAAAGCCGCACTGCAGCGTGGTGCTGCCGGCGTTGGCCAGCGCGACGATGAAAAACAGGGCCATGACCACCATGCCCAGCGCCGTCACGGGCTTCTTGAGCATGCTGTCGCCCCATTTGCGGTCCACACACAGCATCACGACGCAGAACACGATGATCGCCGTGAAGGCGACGAACGCCCACGTATAGAAATGCAGGCCAAGAAAGGGCGTACCGTAGCCCGCATCGCCCGGCGCAATATGCAGCAGCACCTGACGCCCCGACGCAAGCATCCCGGCCAGCGCGCCCGCAATGCTCATCGCGTAGTGCATCGGCGACGGGCCGAGCCGCATGTTCAAGAGGAATCCCACGCCCGCAAGCATCAGCGCGACGCGCTGCAGCAGGCATAGCGGACATGGCAGTTCGTCGTAGGCGAATTGCCAGACAAAGGCCATGCAGAGGATGGCGGTGACCCCGAGCAGGGCCAGACCGTTGAGGATGCGTGAACCGCGCGCCGGGTTGCGTGAAAAGATCATTGCCGGCGCTTCACAGGGACAACGCCAGCGGACTGGTCATGTGGTAATTGCACCAGGCGGCAAAGATGACCAGGGTCAGCAGCCAGAACGTCACGCAGGGGCGGCGCCGGCCCACGAGCCCAAACCATACTGCCAGCGTCCCCGTCACAAAGGGCAGCATCATCACCATGCAGCGCTCCTTTTCTCGGAATTCCCGAACCAAGCAGCGCACGAGTATAGCGTAACAATCCGAAATAATTTCATGCGAAGACTGCGGGTTTGCCCGGGTGCCCGGCATGTGTATCAAGGCGCCGGTTGCACCGCTGCGGGCAAAAAAAAACCGCTCGGCAGGGAGCGGTTTTTTTGGAAAGCAGGCCGATCAGGCGATCAGGCGGTCAAGCGCTTCGCGGTATTTGGCGGCGGTCTTTTCCAGCACGTCCTGCGGCAGGCGCGGCGCGGGCGGCGTCTTGTCCCACGTTTGCGTTTCAAGCCAGTCGCGCACGAACTGCTTGTCGAAGGACGGCGGGCTGATGCCCACGCGGTAGCCGTCGGCAGGCCAGAAGCGCGACGAATCGGGCGTCAGCACTTCGTCCATCAAGTGCAGCGTGCCATCGTCGTCCAGGCCGAATTCGAACTTGGTGTCGGCGATGATGATGCCCTTGGTCGCGGCAAAGGCGGCGGCCTCGGCGTACAGCTTGAGCGTGACGTCGCGGATGCGCTCGGCCATTTCCTGGCCGACTTCCTTGACCACGTGCGCGAAGTCCACGTTCTCGTCGTGCATGCCGAATTCGGCCTTGGCTGCGGGCGTGAAGATGGGCTCGGGCAGCTTGCTCGCTTGTTGCAAGCCCGCCGGCAGCTTGATGCCGCACACGGCGCCGGTCGCCTGGTAGTCCTTCCAGCCGGAACCGATCAGGTAACCGCGGGCCACCGCTTCGACCAGGATCGGCTTCAGACGCTTGACCACCACGGCGCGGCCACGCACCTGGTCGACCTCATCGGGCGCCACCACGTCCTCGGGTTTCACGCCGGTGGAGTGGTTGGGCAGGATGTGCGCCAGCTTCTGCAACCAGAATTCGGTCAGTTCGGTCAGCACCTGTCCCTTGCCGGGAATGGGGTCGTCAAGGATCACATCGAAGGCGGAAATGCGATCCGACGCGACGATCAGCAACTTGTCGTCGCCGACGGCGTACATATCGCGCACCTTGCCGCGTCCCAGCAGCGGCAGGGACTTGATGCTGGATTCATGCAAAGCAGAAGTCACGGGAATGGCCTATGGCAAAAATGAACATTCCCGCCACGGGCGGGCGCCAGGGCGGGAAGTGGAACGAAATCGGATACCGGGCAGGAGCGGCGCCGCGCGGCGGCTCCTGCAAAGCGCATAGATTACTGCAAATAAGTTCACCTTGCCGCAGGCCAGACCCCGGGTTAGGCTTTGATCCCCATCCATAATTCGCGCCGGCCGCCCCCGGGCGTCACGGCGCAACCCGTCCGGAGACAGAGTCGTATGCAGGATGCTTCCCCCAAGCGCATGCCCCACGCCGACGCGCAGGTGCACATGACAGGCGGCTGCCAGTGCGGCGCCATCCGCTACGCCCTCACGGACGAGCCCATCACCGCGGCGACCTGCCATTGCCGGGACTGCCAGTATTCCAGCGGCGGCGCTCCAGCCCACGCCCTGATCTTTCCCGCCGGCGCCGTCACGCTGCTGCGCGGCCAACCCAAGGAGCACCGCTACCAGGGCGACTCCGGCCACACCGTCATGCGCAGCTTCTGCCCGTCCTGTGGGACGCCGCTGTTCGGCGGCTCGGAAGGCATGGGCTATGAGGTGGTCCGCGCGGGGTCGCTGGACGATCCCGAGGCCTTTCATTCCAAGGTGAGCCTGTGGACGGACTCGGCGCCATCGTGGCACCACGTGGACCGGACGGTGCCGAGCTTTGGGCGCAATTCGCCGGCATAAGCGGCGCGCAACACGTCCACAAAACAAAAGGGCTGGCCCTCGCGGACCAGCCCTTTTTTGCCTGAGCCGCCTTCACAGGGAAGGCGGCGCCGGCGGGGACCTTACTGCACCACTTGCGACAGCTTGCCCGACGCGTATTGCGCGGCAATTTCGGTCAGCGGCAGCGGCTTGATCTTGCTGGCGTTGCCGGCGGTGCCGAATTCCGTGTAGCGAGCGACACAGATTGCCTTGGCGGCGGCGCGGGCGGGCTTGAGGTATTCGCGCGGGTCGAATTTTTCGGGGTTCTCGGCGAAGAAGCGGCGGATCGCGCCGGTCATGGCCAGACGGATATCGGTGTCGATATTGATCTTGCGCACGCCGTACTTGATGGCTTCCTGGATTTCCTCGACGGGCACGCCGTAGGTTTCCTTCATGTTGCCGCCGAATTCACGGATTTCGGCCAGCAGTTCCTGCGGCACGCTGGAGCTGCCGTGCATCACCAGGTGGGTGTTGGGCAGGCGGGCGTGGATTTCCTTGATGCGGGAGATCGACAGGATGTCGCCAGTGGGCTTGCGCGTGAACTTGTAGGCGCCGTGGCTGGTGCCGATGGCAATCGCCAGGGCGTCCAGTTGCGTGCGGCGCACGAAGTCGGCGGCTTGTTCCGGGTCGGTCAGCAGCTGATCCATGGTCAGCTTGCCGTCGGCGCCGTGGCCGTCTTCCTTGTCGCCTTCCATGGTTTCCAGCGAGCCCAGGCAGCCCAGTTCGCCTTCGACGGTCACGCCCAGCTTGTGCGCGATGTCGACAACCTTCTTGGTGACTTCGACGTTGTAGTCGTAGTCGGCGATGGTCTTGCCGTCTTCCTTCAGCGAGCCGTCCATCATGACGCTGGAAAAGCCCAGGTCGATCGCGCCCTGGCAGATCTTGGGCGACTGGCCGTGATCCTGGTGCATGACCACGGGAATGTGCGGGTAGGACTCAACGGCGGCCTGGATCAGGTACTTGAGGAAGCCTTCGCCCGCGTATTTGCGCGCGCCGGCCGAGGCCTGCATGATCACCGGGCTGTCGGTCTCCGCCGCGGCTTCCATGATGGCCTGGACCTGTTCCAGGTTGTTGACGTTGAAAGCCGGAATGCCGTAGCCGTGCTCGGCGGCGTGGTCGAGCAACTGGCGCATGGAGACTAGGGCCATGAGTGGTCCTCCTTAGGTACTGTCTATTGAGAGATGGTTGAAGCCTTGCTGAATGGCGTGATTTTACGGGGGAATCGAAGAAAGGTCTTGCAACGGCCGGTATCCTATCCATTCAGGTGATACCGCAAGGGGCGGGACGGCTGATATCCCGCCTTGCGATCTCGTCCATGCGGACCAGAAGTCCGGCACGCCAGGCCTTTGCCGCCCCGCTTGTGACCTAGGGCTGTGGCCTACGGCCTGCCCGCGTGCGGCACGTCCACCTGGGTCATCAGGATGCGGGCCTGGGGTTTGGCCCGGCGATTGGCTTCGACGAAATCCGGCGCCGCCGCCATGAAGAGCGTCCTGCCGTCGGGACCACCCAGCGCGGCCGCGAAGATGCCGAACTCGCCCGTGTCGATCTGTTCCAGGATCCTGCCGCCCCGTTCGACCCGCACGATGCGCTTGCCGATGGCATCGCCCACCCACAGCGCGCCTTCTTCATCCAGTGCGCCGCCGTCCGGGGCGATCTTTGACGCGGCGATCAGCGTGGTCAGGTCGTCGCTCGCCGGCAGCTCGCCGAAGTTGGCCCAGTCGCGGCGCGGGCCCAGCACGCCATTGGGCTCGATGTCGAATTCGGAAATGCGGTTTGCGAAGGTCTCGTTGACGATCAGCGTCTTGCCGTCGGGCGTAATGAACGACCCGTTGGGAAAGCACAGCCCGTCCGCCACCACCTGCGCCACGCCGTCCGGGTCCACGCGCACCAGCGTGGTCGTGCGGACCGGTTCGCCCGCCATGATGTCGAACCCGAAGTTGCCCACATACGCCCTGCCCTGCGCGTCCACCACCATGTCGTTGATGGGGCCGCCGGTCAACGCGGAGAGGTCCGCGTGGACCGATAGCGTGCCGTCCGCCTCGCGGCGCAGCAGCTTGCGGTCTTTCATGGAGGCGATCAGCAGGCGGCCATCGGGCAGCCAGCCCAGGCCGGAGGGCTGCTGGGGCACCAGGCAGACACGGTCCACGGCGCCTTGCAGCGTCACCGTGATGACCTGCCCGGTATAGAAGTCCGAGGCCCACAGCCGGTTTTCGTGCCAGCGCAGTCCTTCCAGATAGGTGTAGCCGGAAGCCAGTACGGACAATTCGCGATTCGGCATTGCTTTGTCTCCCATGTCGCCCCGCTCGGGGCGGGTTCCCAGGTGGCGCCCGGCCTGTCTTGATGAGACCGGAAGGGGCATTCTGGCATGGCTAATCCGTCCCTAAACTGACAACTGACTGTCAGGTTGGCGGCGTTAACATCGCGCCCCAGGGTTAACCCGAGCAGCACCCGGAGCCCTGGCATGTCCGTTACCGGACCGCCTGCCCCCGCCTTCATGCCGGCGGACCTGGCCCCACGGCCCAAGCGGCGGCTCCCGTTTTCCCGTATTCAACATGAACACTAAGAAGCTGACGCGTTATATCGGCATCGCCATGGTGCTGGGCATCGTGGTGGGCTACTTCTGCAACAAGTTCGCGCAGAACCAGCAAGAGGCGGCGCACATCGCCTCGTACTTCAGCCTTGTCACCGACATCTTCCTGCGCATGATCAAGATGATCATCGCGCCGCTCGTGTTCGCCACCCTGGTGACCGGCCTGGCCAGCATGAGCGACGCCAGTGCGGTGGGCCGCATCGGCATGCGCGCCATGATCTGGTTCATCGCCGCCTCGGCGATCTCGCTGTTGCTGGGCCTGGCGCTGGTCAACATCTTCCAGCCCGGCGCGCACATGAACCTGGCGATTCCAGACGCGGGGCTGACATCGGGCCTGAAGACGGGCGATTTCACGCTCAAGGCGTTCATTGCGCACGTCTTTCCCAAGAGCATCGCCGAAGCGATGGCCAACAACGAGATCCTGCAGATCCTGGTGTTCTCGCTGTTCTTCGGCGCCGCACTGTCGTTCATCCGCGGCAAGGGCCACAACACGATCTACAACATGATCGACGAGCTGGCCAAGATCATGTTCCGCGTCACCGACTACGTGATGCGTTTTGCGCCGCTGGGCGTGTTCGCCGCGATGGCCGCCGCCATCACGACCGAAGGCCTGGGCGTACTGATCAGCTACGGCAAGCTGATCGGTGAGTTCTATCTGGGCCTGGCCCTTTTGTGGGCGATTCTGTTCGGCGTCGGTTACCTGTTCCTGGGCAAGTCCACGTTCCGTCTGGGCGGCCTCATCAAGGAGCCGACCCTGCTGGCGTTCTCGACCGCGAGCAGCGAATCGGCCTACCCCAAGACGATCGAGGCGCTGGCGCGGTTCGGCGTGTCCAAGCGCATTTCCGGATTCGTGCTGCCGCTGGGTTACTCGTTCAACCTTGACGGCTCGATGATGTACCAGTCGTTCGCGGTGCTGTTCATCGCCCAGGCCTACAACATCGAGATGAGTTTCACGCAGCAGCTCACCCTGCTGCTGGTGCTGATGGTGACGAGTAAGGGCATGGCCGGCGTGGCGCGCGCCTCGCTGGTGGTGGTGGCCGCGACGCTGCCGATGTTCCACCTGCCCGAAGCCGGCCTGCTGCTCATCATGGGCATCGACCAGTTCTTCGACATGGGCCGCACCGCCACGAACGTGGTCGGCAACAGCCTGGCCACGGCCGTGATCGCCAAGCTGGAAGGCAATGAAGAGGATCTGCCCGCGGATACGGACGCCGAGATTGCCGGCGAGACGGTTTCCGGAACCGTGGACGCGACCCCGCAACCGGCGCGGACCGCCAGCCAGAACGCATGAAAAAACGGGCCGTAACGGCCCGTTTTCAATGGTGCGCGCCCGCTTGACCGGCGCGAGTGCCGGGCGCAACATAAAAGCCCTTTTCGTCACGCACCGGCGAGGCGCGCATGGGCGCCGCGCCCGGCCCCGCACACCATGAATCTTCTGTTCTCGCCCCGCGCGGCGGCGGCGCTTGCCGCCGGCCTGTTCGCCTGCATTCCCCCTGCGCATGCCTGGACCCGCATTTCCTGCGACCTGACAGGCACGGTCTCCACCTTTCCCACCACCTACCGGCAGTTCCGGACCGACGGCACGGCGCTGACGCAGGTGCTGTTCAAACTGAAAGTAAAAGCCGCCGACATTCCCGACGGCGAAAGGGCCGACACGGACTGCGGCGAGTTCGTGGACAAGGAGGTGGAGGTGGCGCTGGAGAACGTGCCGGCGCGCACCATCTTGCGGGGCAAGCCGTTGAAGGTGCGCTACAAGTACGACGAATCGCTGGGGCAAAGCCTGGCGACGCGGTACGAACTGCCGCGCTGACCTTGGCCCCGCTGGCCGGGTGGCGTCAGTCGTTTAGTCAGTCGTTTACCGAGCAGGACACGGGCGCGCCGTCCTCGAACTCGACGTCGTAGGTGTGCACCGGGTCCCAGGGCAGCGTGAACCAGAGCTCGTAGCCGTCGCCGTCTTCGTCGAACAGCCACAGCGCGCGCAGCACGGCTTTTTCCGCCATGGCTTCCGCCGTTTCTTCGGCCAGGAGCTGGTCGTCTTCGATGCCCAGCTTTTTGCAGTGCTCGTACGAATAGTTGTCGAGCAGGAAGTCGGCCGCGGCCAGAATCTGGTCGTCCAGGTTGTCCAGGATGCCCTTGACCACCTTGGATGCGCCCGCATCGGGCTCTTCACCGTCAGTCTGGATCATGACGTGGATGGGGGGCCGGCCCTCGCCGGCGGGGACGTTTTCCGCCGCCCACAGATCGGGTTCTTCGAGGTCCTGGGTGAAATTGAATCGTGCCATCTGGGGCTCCGTGAATTGGAAGGGCAAGCGGCAAAAGGCAGCGGCTTGCCCGGGGCCGTGTGGCCTTTCAGCCATTTAACCAGATGCCGGCTACTTCGTCTGTGGCGGGAAGCGACGTTTTTGCGCCTAGGACATGTGCATGTCTTGCCAGACAGGCTTACGCCGCTCGTGCAGGTCAGGCTTGCGCGGGCACGGGTGCTGCCGCGTTTGCGCAGAGGTCCAGCAGGATGTCGGAAAACTGCGACTCGGCCGTCAACGCCTGTTCGCGCTTCCTCCGGATCAGGTTGATCGGCGGCAGCTCCCAGCCAAACTCCCACGGCACCATGCCCAGCCTGCCCCGCTGGCAAAGTTCGCGCGCGATGTCTTCGGGCACCACCGAAATCGACGATTCGTTCTGCGACAGGATGCCCTCGATCACATCCGTCGAATAGGCCTCCAGCACGGGCGACGGCGGCTGCAGCCCGGCACGGATGAAGTGTTCGACGATCAGTTGCCGCGTGGGCGTATTGGCCGCCGGCAGCACCCAGTCCAGCGCCGCCACCGCGGCCCAGTCGGGCTTGCGCCGCGCCAGCCGCTGGGCCAGCCGGCCGTGCGCGACCAGGCGGGGCCGTTGGCGGTACAGCACGCGATGAATCAGGTCTTCGTGCATCACCGTGGACGTGGCGCGGCTGATGATGCAGTCCAGCTCGTGCTGGCGCAGCATCGGCACCAGATGATCGGTCGTGGCGCGGTGCAGGCTAAGGGTTACGCCGTGGCGCTGGTGCAATTGGCTGATGGCGGCGGTAAGCAAGGCGCTGGACACGTACGGCACCACGCCCACGTGCAGGTGCGCGGAGCGCCCGGCCTGCAAGGCCTCGACTTCGCGCTCCCACAGATCCAGATCGCTGAGCATGTGACGCGCCCGCACCAGCGCCAGATTGCCCAGCTGGGTGGGCTGCAGGCCGCTGCCCGTGCGCAGGAACAGGGGCGCGCCAAAGATGTCTTCCAGCTCGGCCAGGGACTTGGTGACCGCGGGCTGGCTAATGCCCGTCTGCGCGGCGACCCGCGTCAGCGATTTATGGCGGTCGATATTGACCAGCAGCATCAGGTGCCGGTGCTTCAGGCGGTTGGCAAGTCGGACGGCGTCGCGGCTCATGGCGTTTTCCAGATAACCATTTGGTTATGCAATTATGCCCATAAAGATAAAACCAGTTATTTCTGAGTCCTATACTGCACGCATCATTTCCTGCCCTCCCGGTATCCCGCGATGAATCCGTCCTTCACCACCCGACCTGAAATACGCGGCACGTACGGCGTGGTTTCGTCCACGCACTGGCTGGCCTCGCAAGTGGCCATGAGCGTGCTGGAGCGCGGGGGCAACGCGTACGACGCGGCCGTGGCCGGCGGATTCATGCTGCAGATCGTGGAGCCGCACCTGAACGGGCCGGGCGGTGAAGTCCCCATCCTGATCTGGAGCGAACGCGAGCAGCGCATGCGCGCGCTGTGCGGCCAAGGCCCGGCGCCCGCGCTGGCGACCCCCGCCTACTTCCGCGAGCTGGGTGTGGACCTCGTGCCCGGAATCGGCCTGCTGCCCGCCACGGTGCCGGGCGCGTTCGGCGCCTGGCTGACGCTGCTGCGCGATTACGGCACATGGGAGCTGGCGGACGTGCTGCGGCCAGCCATCGACTATGCGCGCGACGGCTTTCCGCTGGTCCCGCGGATCTCGCAGGCGATCCTGGCCGTGCAGGCGCTGTTTCGCGACGAATGGAAAAGCTCGGGCGAGGTCTGGCTGCCCGGCGGCCGCGTGCCCGCCCCCGACGCGCTGTTCCGCACGCCGGCCATCGCGGCCACCTACACCCGCATCCTGGACGAAGCCCACGCCGCCAGCACCGACCGGCGCGGCCGCATCGATGCGGCGCTGGACGTGTGGTACCGGGGTTTCGTCGCCGATGCGATCGACAGTTTCTACACCAACGAGGCCGCGCTGGACACCACCGGCCAGCGCAACCGCGGGCTGCTGCGCAAGGCCGACCTGGCCGATTGGCGCGCCACCTACGACGAACCGCTGACCACGCAATATGGCCGCTACACGGTCGCCAAATGCGGCGTCTGGTCGCAAGGCCCGGTGCATCTGCAACAGCTGGCGCTGCTGCGCCACCTTGACGTGGACAAGCTGGACCCGCTGTCGCCGCAATTCGTGCACCGCGTGGCCGAAGCCGCCAAGCTGGCGTTTGCCGACCGCACCGCCTGGTATGGCGATCCCGATCACGCGCAGGTGCCGCTGGCGGCGCTGCTGAGCGACGACTACGCGCGGGCGCGCGCCGCCACCATCGGCGACCGCGCCTGCCACACCCTGCAACCCGGCAGTCCGGGCGGCCTGCCGCCGCGCCTGCCCGACCTGGACGCCGCCATCCGCACACTGGCCGCCTCGGACACGCGCTACGGCGTGGGCGAACCGACCTTCGCGGCGTTGCCGCCCGTCGACGAATGGGCCTCGCGCGAATTGTTCGTGGGCGACACCTGCCAGATCGACGTCATCGACCGCGACGGCAACATGGTGGCCGCCACGCCGTCGGGCGGCTGGCTGTCGTCAAGTCCCGTGGTGCCCGCGCTGGGCTTTTCGCTGACGACGCGCCTGCAGATGACCTGGCTGGACGATGGCGTGCCGGGCCAGCTGCAGCCGGGCAAGCGCCCCTGCACCACGCTGTCGCCAGGCCTTGCGCTGCGCGACGGCCAGCCTTACATGGCGTTCGGCACGCCGGGCGGCGATCAGCAGGACCAATGGACCGTCGCGTTCTTCCTGCGGCACGCCATGGGCATGAACCTGCAGGCGGCGATCGAGGCGCCGTCCTGGCATATCGATCACTTTCCAGGCTCGTTCTGGCCGCGCGCGCTGACGCTGAACCGGCTGACGGTGGAGTCGCGCATGCCCGCGGCCACGCTGGACGCGCTGCGCGCGGCCGGTCACGACGTCAAGGTAGGACCGAACTGGTCCGAAGGCCGCATCAGCGCCTGCACGCGCGAACCCGCTGCGGGCGGACGCCTGCTGCTGCGCGCCGCCGCCAATCCCCGTGGCATGCAGGGATACGCCGTCGGCCGCTAAATCACTTTTTCTTTCGACCGGCTCTCAGAAGCCGGACACTACGCAAGGGGTAAACACCATGACACTGCAACTCAAACGACTGCTGCGCACGTTCGCGCTGGGACTGGCGATGGCCGCGCCCGCGCTTTCGCAGGCCGCGTGGCCCGAAAAGCCCATCACGCTGGTCGTGCCGTGGGCGGCCGGCGGCTCCACGGATATCCTGGCGCGCGTGTTGTCCGAAGGCCTGACGCAATCGCTGGGCCAGCCCGTGATCGTGGAAAACCGTTCGGGCGCGTCCGGCAACATCGGCACGGCGTTCGTGGCGCGCGCCAAGCCGGACGGCTACACGCTGCTGGTGGGCTCGATGAGCACCCACACGATGAACCAAGCGCTCTATTCCAACATGCCGTTCGACGGCGTGAAGGATTTCACGCCGATCGCCGAGTTAGCCCTCGTGACCAACACGATGGTGGTGCATCCGTCGGTGCCGGCCTCGAACCTGAAGGAATTCATCGCCTACATGAAGGCCAATCCCGACAACGTGGCCTATGCCTCGGCGGGACAGGGCTCGACCAACCACCTGAGCGCCGTCCTGTTCGAGAAGGCCGCCGGCGTGAAGATGATGCACATCCCCTACCGCGGCGGCGCGCCTGCGGTGCTGGACACCGTGGCCGGGCGCACGCAGGTGCTGTTCAGCGCTGGCACGCAGACGCTGCCGCACGTGCAGTCGGGCAAGCTCAAGCTGCTGGCCGTCACGGAAGAACAGCGCTCGCCGCTGCTGCCCGATGTGCCCACCGTAGCCGAAACGCTGCCCGGCTATGAATTGGCGGTCTGGTACGGCGCGTTTGGCCCGGCCGGCATGCCGCCCGAACTGACGGCCCGGCTGAACCGCGAGATCAACGTGATTCTGAAGCGGCCCGATGTCATCAAGAAGATGGGCGACATGGGCGTGCTGCTGACCGACACCACGCCCGAGCAGTTCGGCCAGATCCTGGCGCGCGATGCCGACAAGTACGGCAAGTTGATCAAAGAACTGGGCATCACCGCGGAATGACGGACCACGCCCTCAGCCCGGCCGCCACGGGCGTGCAAGCCATCGGCCAGGCGTACGCGCAGGGCAATGCGCAGGCGGCCTTTCAGGCCATCGATGCCTACGCCGGGCTCGCCCTCGCGCACACGCTGTGCACCGTGAATCGTTACGACGCCAGCGCCATGCGCGTGGTGCGGCTGTATAGCTCGAACCCGCAGGCCTACCCGCCGGGCGGGAGCAAGGACAAGACCGGCACGGCCTGGGGCCGGCACGTCCTGCTCGAGCAGCAGGTGTTCGTCGGCCAGGGAGAGGACGCCATCCGCGAGTTCTTCAACGACCACGACGCCATCCGCGAACTGGGCTTGAAATCCGTCATCAACGTGCCGGTCGTCTATGGCGGCGCGTGCCTGGGCACCGTGAACTTCCTGATGCCGCGCGCCGCGGTGACGCAGGCGGACATTGACGCGGCACGGCTGGCGGCCCTCTTGGCCCTGCCCGCGTTCCATGCGCTGCAGGCGGCACAGCCCGCCGCCTGACCGCTGCCCGGCCCGGATGCCGCGCGTTGCCCGGCATCCGGCGGAAACCCCGACGCAGCAACGATCTGAAAGACATCCGGCTCAAAAGCGGGAGCCGACGCCCGGCGCCGCGGGTATATTGGGGTTATTCCCCAACCTGCCTGGCGCTCATCATGATCAAAGGTTCCTGCCTCTGCGGCCGTGTCGCCTACGAGATCAACGGTCCGCTCACCGACGCCCTGAACTGCCATTGCGTGATGTGCCGCAAGACGCATGGCGCGGCCTTCCGCAGCCGCGCAACGGTCCAGTCCAAGGATTTTGCCTGGACCCAGGGGGAAGACCATGTGACCTGGTACGCCTCGTCGCCCGGCAACTACCGGGGCTTCTGCGAGGCCTGCGGCACGCCCCTGCTCAGCCGCTTTGACCAGACGCCCGACGTCTACGGCCTGCCGCTGGGCCCGCTGGACGACGATCCGGGCGTCAAACCCGAGGCGCATTACCATGTCGCGAGCAAGGCGCCGTGGTACGACATCACGGATGCGCTGCCCCAGCATCCCGGCGCCATGGATGAAGCGCCCGAGCACGATCCGCAGGTGCCGCCACTGACCTTTTCACACGGAAGATGAACCCACGTCCGGCTCCGGACTTCACAGGAGACTGATATGAGCGACTTTGGCGTCGTACTGGACCCCGCCACCCTGCGTTTCACGCGCACGCTGCCGGCCAGCGTGGACGAGGTGTGGGCCTGGCTGACCGAATCCGACAAGCGCGGCCAGTGGCTGGCTTCAGGCGACATGGACCTGATGGAGGGGGGCGGCGTCACGCTGCGGTTCCTGCATGCCGACCTGTCCTCCGTGCGCGAACCGACGCCCGAGGCCTACAAGCCCTACGAGGAAGGCCTCACCACGCAAGGCCTCATCACCCGGTGCGAACCGCCGCACCTCTTGAGTTACACCTGGGGCGGATCGGCGGGCGCGCCATCCGAGGTGATGTTCGAACTGTCCCCAAAAGCAGATTCCGCCCTACTCGTCCTCACCCACCGCAAGCTTGCCACCCGGGACGACATGGTCGACGTGGCGGGCGGCTGGCACACGCATCTGAACGTACTCGCGGCCCGGCTGGCCGGCCGCGATCCGGGCCCGTTCTGGTCGGCCAATGCCGCCTGGGAGGCCGAGTACCAGCGCCGCATCCCCCGGCGCTAGAGTCGTTCAAGCGCAACTATCACGGGCCGATCTGGCATAAAAGCTGGCTAAACCGCCCGCTTTGCAGTAACATAAGACCGTGATTTTTCCGCAAAAACCGGACTTCGGTCATCCTGCGTGCCAACCTGTAGCGCCCACCAAAGGGCGCTACTGAATGAACGTCAGCGACGCGAACGAGATCCGGTTTTTTATTGGGCGCCCCCCGTCACTGCCCAGCACGCCGCTGCAGTCCTCGTGGCGCCAGGCGTTGCCGCTACCGCTGCAACCCCGCTTCTTCCGGCCAGGTGCCCGCAGCACCCACGCCGCGACCCCGGCGCGCACCGCGCGCACTTACCTCAGGGCGCGAGTATCCGCCATTTCAGACATCCCTTCGGATGCCGTGGCCCATACCCACGCTTGCCCGAACGTTTTTTTGCGTTCAAACCGCTGGACCGGTTTATCCGAGTCCGACGCGCTTGCCGCCTTGCGCGGCGCCTCATGCCGCCGGCATGGCTGCGCGTTTTGATCAAGGAGTAGAGCATGGCTAAAGAAGAACTCATCGAATTGGATGGCATCGTTGACGAAGTGCTGCCCGATAGCCGCTACCGCGTCAAACTGGACAACGGCATCGAAGTCGGCGCCTACGCATCCGGCCGTATCCGCAAGCACCGCATCCGCATCCTCGCGGGCGATCGCGTCACCCTGGAAATGTCCCCGTACGACCTGACCAAGGGCCGGATCAACTTCCGCCACAAGGACGAACGCGCTCCCGCCCCGCATCGTCCCCAGCAATACCGCCGCTAAGCCGGCCGCCCGGGCCGGCTTCATGCCGGCGCCCGGCACCCACTTTTCGCGAATCCTAAAGCCCGATTCGCGTCCTGCCGTAATGCGTGGAACGCCCGTTCATGAAAGAATGGCGCTCCCTCGCCTGGCGCAACGCCAGGCCGGATACGCACGAAGCACGATGGACCTGAAAGAAGAATTGCAAGCCGCCGCAGACCAGCTTGCCCTGGCGCGAAGAAGATTCGCGAAGGGCGAGGAAGGCCTGCGCCTGCTGCGCCAGTCGCGCGAGGCCTTCATCAACAGCCTGCGCAACACTGGCCTGACCTACGCCGAAGCCAAGACCAAATACGACAACTGCCTGGACGACCAGGAAGCCGGCCAACGCAGCGTGCAGCAGCAGATGGAATACGCCGAGCGCATGCACCAATACGTGCTCAAGCGCATCGCGCTGGCGGCAGAGCAGGCCTGAACCCGGCCCGCCCCCGATCCCCGCCGTTCGTCAGGGCTTGAACGCCCCA
Organism: Achromobacter sp. GbtcB20; assembly: GCF_019091095.1. Lineage (NCBI taxonomy): Bacteria > Pseudomonadati > Pseudomonadota > Betaproteobacteria > Burkholderiales > Alcaligenaceae > Achromobacter > Achromobacter sp. GbtcB20. Next base: position 80,007 of record NZ_JAGXJZ010000008.1, read on the forward strand.
ATGAAGATCGCCGGATCGATGCGCGCATCGTTCAGGCTGACGTTCCAGTGCAGGTGCGGGCCCGTCGCCCGCCCGGTCGCACCCACCTTGCCCATCACGCCGCCGCGCGGCACCTCGTCGCCGACTTTCACGTCGACGGCCGACATGTGGCAGAACATGCTGATCAATCCCTGGCCATGGTCCAGGAACACCGTCTTGCCATTGAAGAAGTAATCCCCCACCAGCACCACCACCCCGGCAGCCGGCGCCTTGATGGGCGTTCCGGCCGGCACAGCGAAATCCAGGCCTGAATGGGGATTGCGTTCCTGGCCGTTGAAGAAGCGGCGCAGGCCGAACGGGCTGGACAGGCGTCCGCCGTTGACGGGCCGGTCCAGGATCAGGTTGCTGGGCGTGACGCCGGCACGAAAGCCGCGGTAGGCCTCGATCTGCTCGGCCAGCTCGCGTTCGATGCGCTTGAGATCGTCCGGGTTCGGATCCACCTGGCGCCGGTTCTTGAGCGTGATGTGCTGGGCGACGTAATCCTTGGCCCCCACCGAGAAGGCCACCTGGCGCGTGCCGGCGGCGTCCTTGACCTGGACGTGCTCCTGGCCCGGCTTCACGCTGAGCGGGATGCCGACCACGGCGATCCACTGCTTGCCCTGTTCGCGCACCACCAGCACGCGCCGGTCCTGGTATGTGACCTCGGGCGCGCTGGCCGCGTCGCCCAGCGTCAGGACGGCCACCCCGCCCGGCACGCGGGCGTCGAGCTTGCGGCCGATGTAGCTGCCCTGCTGCGCCCGCGCGGGCCAGGCCAGGCACAGGCTGGCCGCGGCCAGCCCGGCGCGCAGGACATCGCGGCGTTCGAACATGGGGCTTACAGGCACAGGTTGGCCGGTTCGATGATGGTCTGGTCGCGGCGGGCGATGCGCGTGGACAGGCGGGTCTCGGTCTTGCCCTGCCAGTGGGTCGTCGTCATGACGGCCTCGACGCCCAGGCTGCCGTGCAGAATGAGCTCGTAACCATTGCGCACCGGCTTCTGTTCGAAATTGACGCCCAGCCCCTTCCAGGCGTCCGCCACGCATTGCGTGTAGTCCTGGGCGGTGCGCGCGGTCGAACCGTAGAAGACGGGCTCGCGGTCGCGGACGTCTTTGACGTTGGCGCAGGCGGTCAGGGCAGCCAGGACGGTAAGGGACAGGATGATACGAGCCTTCATGACGATGGAAACTCTCGGTCGGTAGGGATTGATCGGGGCGGCCAACTATACCGCACGGTCTTTTGGCGCCTTGGCCCGGCAACGCCCGGCCGAGGCGGCTTCACGCCTGCGGCGGGCGGCGGGCGGACTTGGGGCGGAAGGCCGCGATGACCTCGGGACGCGTCTCGGCGTAGGGACCGCCGATGAGGTCGATGCAGTACGGGATGGAGGCGAAGATGCCGGGCACCAGCACGGCGCCGTCATCGCCCTTCAAGCCTTCCAGCGTCTCGCGGATGGACTTGGGCTGGCCGGGAAGGTTCACGATCAGGGCGGCATGGCCGTCCGTTTCGCGGATGACGGCCACCTGCCGCGACAGGATGGCCGTGGGCACGAAGCGCAGGCTGATCTGGCGCATCTGTTCGCCAAAACCAGGCATTTCCTTGGTGCCGACGGCCAGCGTGGCCTCGGGCGTGACGTCGCGCCGCGCCGGGCCGGTGCCGCCGGTCGTCAGGACGAGATCGCAGCCGCAGCCGTCGACCAGCTCGATCAGGGTCTCGGAGATGCGGGCCGGCTCGTCGGGAATCAGCCGGTCGACCGCCTGCCACGGCGAGGCCAGCGCCCCGCCCAGCCACTCGCGCAGCGCGGGCAGTCCTTGGTCCTGATAGGCGCCGGTGGAGGCGCGGTCGGAAACGGACACCAGGCCCACGATGAGTTCGTCGGAGTGGCTGCGGGCGATGCGGGCAATGTGGGTCATGGCGTAGCGGGGAATCCGGCAATGAAGCGCCGCGGCGGCGGCAGGCAGCGCGGCCGCCGTGGCTTGCCGGACGGCCGCGCGACATCGATGCTATCGCATTCTCTAAGGCGGCATGCGGCGGGGTCGGCGGCGCCAAGTGTCGCAAAAAGGGGAAACCGCCCGCCGCCCAGGGTTTCCCGCGCTTGTTCGCGTCATGGGCGCTGGATAACATCCGCTAACAATCCCGGCCCAATATCGCGGCGCGGCGCATTTTCAGGTTTTCCATGTTCACACGCACTCTCCGGCAGCACGCGCTTGCCGCGGCGCTGGCCCTGTCCGCCGCGGCCGTGGCCGGCTGGGCGGCCCTGCACACGCTGGCCTTGAAGACCGAACCGGTGCCCGCCGCCGCGCCGGGCCTCTACATTCCCAACCTGGGCAATACGCTGGACGAGCAGACGCGCAACCTGTCGCGGCTCAGCCAGGCACTGCGCACGGGCGACCGGCTGGTGATCCTGGGCTCGTCGGAGCTCACCAGCAACGACCTGCGCTTCGTGCCATACCGCTTCCTGGCCGATGAACTGCAGATGCCCGTACTGGCATACGGTCATTCGGGTTTTCAGTCGCTGGGCATGCAGTTCGTGCTGGCGGCGCTGGCCGACGACCTGTCGCCGGCCTCGCGCGTGGTGGTGATGTTGTCGCCCGGCTGGTTTGATGGCGACGGCGGACTGGGACCGGACGAATTCAAGGAACACGCCAACCCGTTGTTGCCGCGCCTGCTGCGCCAGCCCGATGGCCGGACCGAGGTCATGCGCTGGCTGGACGCCAAGGCGGACGCGGGCGTGTACTGGTCGATGGCGGCCGAACAGGCGTACGTGTTCCGCCAACGCCTGGCGGGCCTGTGGGCGCCGGCGTATGCCGCGCCCGCCCCCGAACCGGAGCGCGAGGGCCCGGCGATGGCGGCCCGCGTCGTGGATTGGGACGCGCTGGCCGCCGAAGCCCAGGCCGCCGAACAGGCGCTGATGACGGACAACCGCTATGCCGTGCGTGACGAATTTTTCAACAAGTATTTGCGCACCATCCCCGCCGGCGGCAAGACCGCCTACCAGCCGCAACCCCTGACCGGGCGCGACGAACTGCGCGAACTGGCCGCCCTGATGGCGCTGCTGCGCCAGCACGAGGTCAATGCGCTGTTCGTCATGCAGCCCCTGCACCCCATGGTCTTCAAGGACCTGGACCGGTTCGACCCGATCCAGCGTCAGGTCGCGGGCCTGTGCCAGACCTACGCGATGACCTGCATGGATATGTATGACGCGCCCTTCGAGGTGGGCACGCTGCGCGACGTGCAGCATCTGGGCGAGCTGGGCTGGCTCCGCGTCAATCAGAAGATCGCCGAGGTATTCCGCCCATGAAACGGACACTCTGGCTCTGCCTGCTGTATCTCGGCATCCTGGCCGTGATGGTCATCCAGGCGGATACCTCCGCCAATCTGGGCAAACCCATGGAGATCGAATTCCAATATTCGAAGTTCTAAGATTTGGGGGCCGCTTCATTCAGGGACAGGTCATAAATCTGCAATAATCGGGGCATTCTCGCCGGAACCTCGCCCCCTCCCCCATGTTCGACCTCTTCCACGGCCTAGACCTTTGGGTTGGCCTCAGTCTTGTGCTGGCCCTGACATTCGTCCTGGCCTTCGAATTCATCAACGGCTTTCATGACACGGCGAACGCCGTGGCAACCGTCATCTACACCAAGGCCATGCCGCCCCACCTGGCGGTGGTCCTGTCCGGCATCTTCAACTTTCTGGGCGTGTTGCTGGGCGGCGTGGGCGTCGCCTACGCCATCGTCCATCTGCTGCCCGTCGAACTGCTGATCAATGTCGATACCGGCCGCGGGCTTGCGATGGTGTTCGCCATGCTGGCGGCGGCCATCGCCTGGAACCTGGGCACCTGGTACTTCGGCATTCCCGCCTCCAGCTCGCACACGCTGATCGGCTCGATCCTGGGCGTGGGCCTGGCCAATGCGCTCATCACCGACCTGCCGCTGGGCGAAGGGGTGAACTGGGGCAAAGCCATCGACATCGGCATGTCGCTGGTCGCCTCGCCCATCGCCGGCTTTGCCGTGGCCGGCTTGCTGCTGCTGGCGCTCAAGCGCTGGCTGCCGCTGTCCAAGATGCACAAGACGCCCGAACAGCGCCGCGCCATCGACAACAAGAAGCACCCGCCATTCTGGAACCGCCTGGTGCTGGTCCTGTCGGCCATGGGCGTGAGCTTCGTGCACGGCTCGAACGACGGGCAGAAGGGCATCGGCCTCATCATGCTGGTGCTGATCGGCATCGTGCCCGCCAATTTCGTGCTGGACACCCACAGCACCACCTACCAGATCGAACGCACGCGCGACGCGGCCAACCACCTGCTGGTGTTCTACCAGCGCAACGAGGCGCTGCTGGGCGACTACCTGTCGCTGCGCCGCGCCGACATGCAGGAAGAACTGCCGGCCAACTTCCGCTGCGATCCCACGCTGACCGTGCCGACCATCATGGCGCTGCAAAAAGACCTGCACGGCGTGTCCAACTACGCCGACCTGTCCGCGCAGAAGCGCATCGACGTGCGCCGTTACCTGCTGTGCCTGGACGACACCGCCAAGAAGGTGGCCCGCCTGGAAGGGCTGCCCGCCCGCGAGGCCGCCGACCTGCAACGGCTGCGCGCGGACCTGACCGCCACCACCGAGTACGCGCCCCTGTGGGTAATCGTGGCCGTGGCGCTGGCGCTCGGCGCGGGCACCATGGTCGGCTGGCGCCGCGTGGTGCTGACCGTGGGAGAAAAGATCGGCAAGCAAGGCATGACGTACGCGCAAGGCATGTCGGCGCAGCTGACCGCCGTGGGCGCCATCGGGCTGGCCAACGTCTTCAGCCTGCCGGTGTCGACGACCCACGTGCTGTCCTCCGGCGTGGCGGGCACCATGATCGCCAACAAGTCCGGACTGCAGGGCAACACCGTGCGCAACATTCTGCTGGCGTGGGTGCTGACCCTGCCCGCCTCGATGCTGCTGGCCGCCGGCCTTTTCTGGATCGGCGTGCAGTTCACCGGCTGATGAAACCCGGCCGTGCAGGCAATCTGCACGGCCGCTGCAACACTCTGGGTACTGCGCAGGCCTATGCGCCCGCGCCCCGCGCCGTCTACGATGGCGCCATGACTACCGCCTCCCCCACCCTGCATTACATCTTCGATCCGCTTTGCGGCTGGTGCTATGGCGCCGCGCCGCTGGTGGAGGCCGCCCGCGGCATCGCGGGCCTTCACATCGAGCCCCATGGCGGCGGCATGATGACGGGCAGCAACCGCCAGCCGGTCACCGACGCCCTGCGCCGTTATGTCATGCCGCACGACGAACGCATCGCCGGCCTGACGGGCCAGCCGTTCGGCAAGGACTACTTCGACGGTCTGCTACGCGACACCGGCGCCGTGTTCGATTCGGAACCGCCCACCACCGCCATCCTGGCCGCGCAAACCTTGGCCGGCCGCGGCCTGGACCTGCTGCGCCGCCTCCAACGCGCGCATTACGTTCAAGGCCTGCGCATCGCCGACCCCGCCGTGCTGCGCGCGCTGGCTGCAGATATCGGCCTGGACGCCGGCGCCTTCGACGCCGCCTACGCCAAGGCCGAGGGCGACGAGACGGCCGCGCATATTGCCGCCAGCCGCCGATTGCTGGCGCAGGTGGGCGGCACGGGTTTTCCGACGCTGGCGCTGGAGCGCGAAGGCGTGTTCACGCTGCTCGAACCCAGCCGCTATCTGGGCCGCCCCGACGCATGGCGCGATCATCTGCAAACGCGCATCCAGGGCGGCGCCTGACGCCTCGCGCGCTTACTAGGCCGCCAAGGCCAGCAATACCCCGTACCCGCCCATGCCGAGCAGCACCGCGACGCCCGTATTGCTGACCAGGCGCGCGGCAACGCCGGTAACTGCCAGCCCGCCCACGTACGGCGCGATGCGGGCCGCCTCGTCCGCCGCCCCCAGCAGATCGGGCACGATGACGGCGGCCGCGATGCCCGCGAGCAGCGACGGACCCAGCGCGGACAACGCCGAGCCTTCGCGGGACAGCCGCCGCAGCAGCCGGCTGCGCTCGGACAGCATGAAAGGCAGCGCGCGCGTGAGGTACGTGATGACCGCCATCGCGATGACGGCGCCCCAGAATTCCAAGCCATGGGTGTTCATGCGGGCCTCTTCATGCGATAGGCGGCGCAGCCGATAACCGCGCCGGCCAGGATGGCAAGGCTGGTGTATCCCAGCGCGGCAATCAGCCCGGCCCCGCCCACGGCGGCCAGGATGGGCCATCCCATGCCGCGCCGCGCGCTCTGGCACACCAGCGCCATGAACAGCGCCGGCAGCGCAAAACGCATGACCTGCGAAAGCATCGGATAGTGTTTCTCCAGGCCATCGCCGGCGTACACGCCCACGGCCGTGCCGGCGATCCAGGTCAGCCATGCGCCCAGGCCCAGCGCAATCATCCACCCCTGGCGGCGGCCGGGTTCGACGGCCTGCAGGCGGTTGAAGGCGGTGGCAAAGACTTCGTCGGTCAGCAGGAAGGCGACCTTCAGGCGATCGCGCAGCGCCGCGGGCAGGAAGCGGGACAGCAGCGGGCCGTAGAGCAGGTGCCGCGCGTTCAGCAGCGAGCACAGCGCCACCACCCAGAGCCAGGGCGTTCCCGCCTTGATGGAGGCCAGCAACAGGAATTGGCTGGCGCCGGCGTAGACCAGCACGGAAATCAGGACGACCTGCAGCGGCGTCAGGCCGGCCGCGACGCCGGCAATACCGAAGGTCACGGCCACCGGAAAGTAGCCGATCATGACCGGCAGACACGATTTCAGTCCATCGATGCGCGCGCTGCCAGACGGGGCGCGCGCGGCGTCGGGGGGAGTCTCCAAGGCGCTCATTGCTTCTACGTAGTGCGGCAGGCGCCCATTTTACCTATCGCCGCACGCGCGCTATCGCGTGGCCCGCGTGGCCCGCGCGCTCAGGGCATCGCCCCCAACGCCCGCAGTTGCGACTTCAGCCGGCGCACCTCCTGGCTCAGGTCCAGGATGAGGGCCACGGCGTCCAGGCCCGCGCCAAAGTCGTGCTCGAGCCGGCGCGCGTGCAGGGCGCGCTGCAGGTCCACGCTGTAGAAGCGCCATTCCGAGGGGCCGCTGCCGCTGGCGTTGACGATGCCGACCTCGACCAGCTGGGCCACCCATTCCACTTCGGCGCCGCAGGCGCGGGCCAGGTCGTCGGCGCTGAGCGGCTGCGACTTGCCCACGACGGTGGCGCTGGTGATCACTATCTTTTTCATGCTCAGACCCCCAGGTTGCGGCGCGGGTTGAAGGGCAGGTCCTGCTGCAGCTTGCGGTAGGCGGCCTTGGCGGCGTCGCTGTCGGCGGGCGGCAGCACCAGGTCAAGGACCAGGTACAGGTCGCCCGGCGGATCGCCCGGAATGCCGCGTCCGCGCAGCCGCAGCTTGCGGCCGGTGCCGGAACCGGGGGGGACGGACACTTCGACCGTGCCGCCCGGCGTGGGCGCCTTGACGCTGGCGCCCAGCGCGGCTTCCCAGGGCGCGACCGGCAGCGTCATGTAGAGATCGCGCCCTTCGGCGCGGTAGCGCGGATGCGGCTTGAAGCGCACCTCCAGATACAGGTCGCCGTTGTCGCCGCCGCCGTAGCCCGGCATGCCCTGCCCCGCCAGCCGGATGTACTGGCCTTCGCGCACGCCTGCCGGAATCTTGACGCTGAGCGTGCGGCTTTGCATGTGCGCGCGGCCCTGGTCGTCCATCTGCATGGAACGCAGGCTGATGTCGCGCGTGGCGCCCTTGATCGCGTCTTCCAGGTCGACCTCGATCGCGGCGTGGTGGTCCTCGCCGCGCGCGCGGAACTCCTGTTGCCGCGCGCCATGCCGGCCGCCCCGCCCACCAAAGAGCGACGAAAAGAACTCGCTGAATTGCGCCTCGTCGCCGGGCGCCGCGCCGCGGTGGAACTCGAAGCCTTCGTCCCAGCCGGGCGGAGGCTGGAAGCCGCCGCCGGGCGACACGCCTGCCGCGAGATTGTCGTAGGCCTGGCGCTTTTCGGCGTCGCGCAGCACGTCGTACGCTTCGTTCACGTCGCGCATGCGGGTTTCGGCGTCGCTTTCCTTGCTGACGTCGGGGTGATATTTGCGGGCGAGCTTGCGGTACGCCTTGCGGATGTCGTCGTCGGACGCGCCCTGTTCCACCCCGAGAATGCTGTAGTAGTCCTTGAACTCCATGTTCCAGCTCACGTAGAGGGTTGAGGCCGCGTCCGGCACAGCCGGATCCGGCCTTGAATAGCCAGAAGATAGGGGTTATGGACCGATTTTTCAATGCGATTGCGCAGTTGGCGGCCAGGCGCATAATGGTCGGTTTGCGCGGCTTATCCCAAAGGACCGATCGTGCTGGAAATCATCGACGCCGACTTCAACGACCCTGACCACGGCCGCCAGGTGCTGGCCATGCTGAACGAATACGCCAGCGGCCCCATGGGCGGCAATACGCCCTTGCCGGCCCATGCGCAGGCCAACCTGATCCCCGAGCTTGCCCGCCGCCCGACCGTGCGCGCGTTGCTGGCGCGCATCGACGGCCAGGCCGCCGGCGTCGCAATCTACGTGGAAGGCTTCTCCACCTTTGCCTGCCGCCCGCTGCTGAACCTGCACGACCTGGCGGTGTCGCCGCGGTTTCAGGGCCAGGGCGTGGGCAAGGCGCTGCTTGCGGCGCTGGAGGATCGCGCCCGCCAGATGGATTGCTGCAAGATCACGCTGGAAGTGCTGGAGGGCAACACCGTCGCCCAGGGCCTTTACCGCAAGCTGGGCTTCGAGGGCTATGCGCTGGACGACGCGACCGGCCGCGCCATGTTCTGGCAGAAAAAGCTGGCCGCCTGAATGGCGTAGTATGTGTTTTTTGCCCCGGATTCGGGGGCGGACCGACCCTTCAGGAATCACGATGAAGATGAGCAACATCCCCTTCGGCACCACCGACTGGTCCGAAGTGGAACGCACCGAACACGCCGGCGATACCGGCATGGCTTACTGGCGGACCCGCCATTTCGGCGACCTGCGCGTGCGCATGGTGGAATACACCCCCGGATACCTGGCTGACCACTGGTGCACCAAGGGCCACATTCTGTTCTGCCTGGAAGGCGAACTGCACACCGAACTGGAAGACGGCCGCCAGTTCGTCCTGACGCCCGGCATGAGCTATCAGGTCGCCGATCAGGCCGAACCGCACCGCTCGTCCACCGCAACCGGCGCCAAGCTCTTCATCGTCGACTGACGCGCCCGCGCGACACGCCTGTATTGCACTTGCGTTACGCTTTGCAAACCAGACGCCGCGCGCAGCCTGACCATTCGTTACCCCGCCTGACCGGAGACAAGCTTTGGGCGCCCCGATTACGCTATACGTCGATTCCCTGTTTCTCAGCCCGTACGCCATGTCGGTCTACGTGGCGCTGACCGAAAAGCAGTTGCCTTTCGAAGTGCGCCCCATCGACCTGAGCGCCGGCGAACAGCGCATGCAGCCCTTCCAGTGCCGCGCGCTCACGGCCCGGGTGCCGGCCTTGACGCATGCGGACTTCAACCTGACCGAATCCAGCGTCATCGCCGAATACCTGGACGAAGCCTTCCCCGCGCCCGGCCACGCAGCCCTGTTTCCGTCCGGCATCCACGAACGCGCACGCGCCCGCCAATTGCAGGCCTGGCTGCGCAGCGACCTGGCCGCCCTGCGCCAGGAACGCCCCACCGAAACCGTGTTCTACGGCGAAACAGGCCAGCCGCTTTCCGACGCCGCCCATGCCGCCGCCGCCAAGCTGATCCAGGTGGCCAACCACCTGATCGGCGTTGACCAGACGACGCTGTTCGATGCGTGGTGCATCGCCGATACCGATCTGGCGGTCATGCTCAAGCGCCTTGCGCATGACGATCTGCCCGACACGCTGCGCGCCTACGCCGATGCGCAGTGGCAGCGGCCCGCCGTCCAGAAATGGCTGGAACACAACGCCGCCGCGCGTTGAACTGATCCCTGCCCCAGGGCGGCGCTTCGTCCTGCTGCCCCGATTGACCTGCCGCAAACGCTCCGATGTTGCACCGCACCATCCATTGCGGTGTAATGGGGAGGTCAATTCCGCCGGTTCCACTGGGGACCGGCTTGGCGGCCATTTGCCGCCGGCAGCTATTTACAGGAGATCGCCATGGCCGGATCCGGCACCGATCACACGCTTGCCCCGTCCTTGAACCCCTGGACGGCCGCCTATGAATACGCCGTCGATGCCTGGCAGCGCGGCGTGCTTTACGCCGATGTGATGCGCCAGCGCGGCAACCAGTACCACGATCACATGGCCAAGCGCGCGCCCAACGTGCTCAGCATGGAATTCGAACTGGTGCTCGATGGCCGCGAGCTGCCCCGGCCGGTCAATTACGGCCTCTTGCGGATCAAGCCGCCCGCCGGCGTCGAAACGGACCCGATCAAACGCCCCTTCCTGGTGGTGGACCCGCGCGCCGGCCACGGGCCGGGCATTGGCGGTTTCAAGCCGGAAAGCGAGATCGGCGTGGCCGTGCGTGCCGGGCACCCCTGCTACTTCGCGACCTTCCTGCCGCAACCCATGCCCACGCAGACCGTCGAAGACGTGATGATGGCCGAGGCCCGCTTCCTGGAAGAGATCATCGCGTTGCACCCGGATGCCGAGGGCAAGCCCGTCGTCGTGGCCAATTGCCAGGCGGGCTGGCAGATCATGATGACCGCGGCGGTGCGCCCTGAACTCTTCGGCCCCATCATCGTCGCGGGCGCGCCCTTGTCGTACTGGGCGGGCTGGCGCGGCATGAATCCCATGCGTTATGCCGGCGGCCTGTTGGGCGGCAGTTGGCTGACGGCCATGACCAGCGATCTGGGCAACGGCAAGTTCGACGGCGCCTGGCTGGTGCAGAACTTCGAGAACCTGAATCCGGCCAACACCCTGTGGTCCAAGCAGTACAACCTCTACGCCAACGTCGACACCGAGGCCAGCCGCTACCTGAGCTTCGAGAAATGGTGGGGCGGCCACGTGTTCCTGAATGGCCCCGAGATCCAGTACATCGTCGACAACCTCTTCGTGGGCAACCGCCTGGCGACCGCGGGTCTGGTGACCTCCGACGGCATCCGCATCGACCTGCGCAACATCCGCTCGCCCATCGTGGTGTTCTGCTCGAAGGGCGACAACATCACCCCGCCGCCGCAGGCGCTGGGCTGGATTCCCGACCTGTACCAGAACGAGGCCGAAGTCCTGGCCCACGGCCAGACCATCGTCTACGCCATCCACGAAAGCATTGGCCACCTGGGCATCTTCGTGTCCGGCAGCGTGGCCCGCAAAGAGCACCAGGAGTTCACCTCCAACATCGACATGATCGATGTGCTGCCGCCCGGCATCTACCAGGCCGAAATCGCCGACAAGACGCCGGACACGCCCAACGCCGACCTGGCTTACGGCAACTACGTGCTGTCGTTCGAACAGCGCAAGCTGGACGACGTGCGCGCCATCGTCGACCGCAAGGAAGAGGACGACCAGCGCTTTGCCGCGGTGGCCCGTATCTCCGACATCAACCTGGGCATGTACCGCAGCTTCGTGCAGCCCTGGCTGCGCGCCCTGGTCACGCCGCAGTCTGCCGAATGGATGCAGCGCATGCACCCGCTGCGCCTGCCCTACGAACTGATCTCCGACCGCAACCCGGTCGTCGCGCCCATCGCCAAGGTAGCCGAACAGGTGCGCGAGAACCGCAAGCAGGCCTCGCCCACGAATCCGTTCCTGGTCGCGCAGGAGATGTTCTCGAACATGATCGAGACCAGCCTGAACATCTGGCAGGAGCTGCGCGATTCGGCCGACGAACGGACCTTCATGAGCGTCTACGGTTCGCCCGTGGTGCAGGATCTGGCCGGCTTGGGCGCCAAGTCCGGCCCGCCGCGCAAGCATCCGGGCGTCTCGCCGGAGCATCGCCGCTTCATGGAAGAACGCGCCGCGGAACTGCGCTCGATGCTGCAGGAAGGCGGACTGCGCGTGGCGGCGATCCGGATGCTGCTGTACGTGTCGGGCGCCGAGGGCGGCCTGGACGAGCGCAGCTTCGCGCTGATCCGCAAGATGCGCGCCGAGGCCGACAACGCCCTGTCGCTGGAGGAATTCAAGGACGTCATCCGCGAGCAGGCGCTGATGATGACGCTGGATTCGACCGCTGCCATCCAGGCCATGCCGCACTTGCTTGACGGCTCGTCGGCTGCCGAGATCCGCGCCGGTCTGGACGCCATGAAGGGCGTGCTGGAAGCGGCCGAACCGCTGAGCGACGCGGCGCGCGAAAGCCTGAACGAAATGGTGCGCATCTTCGAAGCGGCCGAGCGCCGCGCGCAGCGCCGCGAACAGGGCCAGAAAGCCGAGCCCTCGCGCGGCGCCGGAAACGCGAAGCTGGATGATCCGGTCACCGACCTGGTCGACAAGGCCGCGCAGGTGCCCGGCAAGACCGCCCGGCCGCATCCCGATGCCGCGCGCAAGGCCGTGAATGCGGCGTCCGCGCCCAAGGCAGCGGGCAAGGCCGTCGCAAAGACTGCTGCAAAAGCCGCCTCTAAGGCCGCCCCTAAAACCGCCCCTAAGGCCGCCTCTCAAGCCGCCAGGACGCCCGCCAAGCAGGCTACCAAGCCGGCCGCTCCCGCCACGAAAGCCGCGTCCAACGCCGCCAAGTCGCCCGCCAAGCGCGCGGCTGCCGCCCGTCAACCCGCCAAGGCCTGACAACCATGAGCCTCCCGACGTCCACGCACTACGACAAACTCATCGCACGCGCGCAGACGCTTGAACCGGCCGCGTGCGCCATCGCCCACCCGTGCGACGAGCCCTCGTTGTCCGCGGCGCTGGAAGCGCGCGACCTGGGCCTCTTGCGGCCCATCCTGGTCGGGCCGGAAGGCAAGATCCGCGACACGGCCGCACAGTTCAACCTGCACCTGGGCGATGCCCGCATCGTGGACGCGCCGCACAGCCATGCCGCCGCGGAAAAGGCGGTCGCGCTGGTGCGCAGCGGCGAGGCGTCGCTGCTGATGAAGGGCAGCCTGCACACCGACGAACTGATGCATGAGGTCGTGGCGCGCACGACGGGCCTGCGCAGCGGCCGGCGCATCAGCCATGTGTTCATCATGGAGGTACCGACCTATCCCGAGCCGCTTTTCATCACGGACGCGGCCATCAACATCTTTCCGGACCTGGAAACCAAGGCCGACATCATCCGCAACGTGATCGACCTGCATCTGGGACTGGGGCTGGGCGAACCGCGCGTGGCGATCCTGTCGGCGGTGGAACAGGTCACGCCCAGCATCCCCAGCACGATCGAGGCGGCTGCGCTGTGCAAGATGGCCGACCGCGGGCAGATCACCGGCGGCGTGCTGGACGGCCCGCTGGCGCTGGACAACGCCATCAGCCCGGAAGCCGCGCGCATCAAGGGCATCCGTTCGCCCGTGGCGGGCGTGGCGCAGGTGCTGATGGTGCCCGATCTGGAAGCCGGCAACATGCTGGCCAAGAATCTGACGTTTCTCGCCAATGCCGAAGCCGCCGGCATCGTGCTCGGGGCGCGCGTGCCGATCATCCTGACCAGCCGCGCCGACAGCCCGCGCTCGCGTCTTGCCTCGTGCGCGGTGGCGGCAATATACGCCCACCATCTTGCCCAGCAGCAGGCCAAACCGCTGGCCTGACGCCAGCTCCCTGCCCCCGGCCCGCCACCGCGGGCTTTCGCGCGATTTGTCCCAACATGGAAGCACACCGCCATGAGCGACACCATCCTCGTCATCAACGCCGGCAGTTCCAGCATCAAGTTCTACCTGTATGACATCGATGCCAGCCACCAGCTCGCGCCCCGGCTGGGCGGCCAGCTCGAAGGCATCGGCACCACGCATCCGCGCCTGCGGGTGCGCGACGCGGCGGGCGAGACGCTGGTCGAGCGCGACATTGCGCCTAGCCACGCGCCCGACGTGCCCAACGCGCAGGAGGTCGTGGGCACGTGGTTGAGCGGCCACCTGGGCGGCGCGCCACTGGCCGTGGGCCACCGCGTGGTGCACGGCGGGCCCGACCTGTCCGAGCCGGTGCTGATCGATGACGACATCCTGGCCAAGCTGGACACCTTCACGCCGCTGGCGCCGCTGCATCAGCCCAACAACCTGGCGCCGATCCGCGTCATCCGCGAACGCCGGCCCTGGATTCCGCAGGTAGCGTGCTTCGATACGGCATTTCACCGCAGCCATAGCGACGTGGCCGACCGCTATGCGCTGCCCGAGCGTCTGTACCTGGAAGGCGTGCGCCGCTACGGTTTTCATGGTCTGTCCTACGAGTACATCGCGCAGCGCCTGAAACAGGCGCTGCCGGACATCGCCATGGGCAAGATCGTCACCGCGCACCTCGGATCAGGCGTGTCGGCCTGCGCCATGCAGGCGGGCAAGAGCGTGGACAGCACCATGGGTTTCACGGCGCTGGAAGGCCTGCCGATGGGCACGCGCCCGGGCCGCCTGGACCCCGGCGTGGTGCTGTGGATGATGGAACAGGGCATGAGCCACGACGAGATCGAGCACCTGCTGTATCACGACTGCGGCATGAAGGGCCTGTCGGGTATCAGCAACGACATGCGCGAACTCCTGGCCAGCAATGCGCCGTCGGCCAAGCTGGCGTTGAAGTACTTCGCCTGGCGCGTGGCCGAAGGCATGATCGGCCTGGGCTGCGCGATGAACGGCATCGATGGCATCGTCTTCACTGCCGGCGTCGGCGAAAACTCCGCCGAGATCCGCCAGGCCATCAGCGAGCACTGGGGCTGGCTGGGCATCAAGCTGGACCCCGAACGCAACGCCCGCCACGGGCCGCGCATCTCCACCGACGACAGCCGCATCGGCGTCTACGTGGTGCGCACGAACGAAGAGCTCATCATTGCCCAACACACGCTTGCCCTCGTGAGGCAGCAATGAGCGCGCACCTGCCGCTGGCCGGCAAGCGCGGGCTGGTGACCGGCATCGCGAACGCCGACTCCATCGCGTGGGGCTGCGCCAAGGCGTTTCGCGCGATGGGCGCCGAACTGGCGGTGACCTACCTGAACGACAAGGCCCTGCCGCACGTGGCGCCGCTGGCGCAACAGGTGGACGCGCCCTTGCTGATGCCGCTGAACCTCTTGAACGACGGCGAGCTGGAGGCCGTCTTTGCCCGCATCACGGACGAATGGGGCGCGCTGGATTTCGTGCTGCACTCGGTGGCCTACGCGCCGCGCGAGGACCTGCACGGCCGTGTCACGGACTGCTCGCGGGCGGGCTTTCTGCAGGCGATGGACGTGTCATGCTGGTCCTTCATCCGCATGGCCAAGCTGGCCGAGCCGCTGATGCGCAATGGCGGCGCCCTCTTCTGCATGAGCTATTACGGCTCGCAGATGGTGGTCGAGCACTACAACATGATGGGTCCGGTCAAGGCCGCGCTGGAATCGGCCACGCGCTACCTGGCCGCCGAACTGGGCCCGCAGGGCATCCGCGTGCACGCGATTTCGCCGGGACCGCTGAAAACGCGCGCCGCGTCCGGCATTGCGGAATTCGACACCATGCTGGACCGCGCCCAGGCCAAGGCGCCCGCGCGCAGCCTGGTGTCGATTGACGACGTTGGCGAAGCGACCGCCTGGCTGGCCACCGATGCGGCGCGGCTGATGACGGGGCAGACGCTGTACATCGACGGCGGGTATCACATCATCGATTGAGGCGGGTCGCTGGCTTGCAAGGTGTCAGACACCCTGCGTGCGACATTCAGGCGCGCAGGTCATTTCTCCAGGGTGTCAGCCACCCTGGTCATTCGCAGGTCAGCCCAGCGTCGCCGGCCCGCCCTGGCGCCAGCGCTCGATGGCTTCCACCGCCTGTTCAGGACTGACGAAGATCCTGTCCGGCCCGATCTTCTTGACCAGCCCCGAGCGCTGCAGCGCCTCGCGGAACTTGCCGTGGCCGCCCGCGACCAGCAATAAGATGCCGCGTTCGTCCAAGATGCGTTTGAGTTCATACAACGCCTCGACGGCGTCGGCGTCGGCCTGGGTCATGGCTTCGGCGTCCAGCACGAACCAGCGCACGTCGCCCGCCTGTTCGATGATTTCGCGCGCGCGGCGCCGGAACGCGTCCGCATTGAAGAACCAGACCGAGGACTCGAACAGCCAGATCACGGCGCCCGGCACGGGCTGGGCCTGCGGATTCAGGTGCATCTTGCCCAGCACCGTCTCGCCGGGCAAGCGGCCCAGCAGCGCATCGCGGGGATTGCCGGACACATACATGGCGTAGAGCAGCGTTGCGCCCACGGAAACCGCGACGCCCTGCAGCACGCCGAACCCGACCACGCCCACGGCCGCCAGCACCCCGAACGCCAGTTCGATGCGCGAAATCCGCGCCAGCCGCTTGAACGCTTGCCAGTCGAACAGGCTGGCCGCGGCGAGCAGCAGGATGGCCGACAGCGCAAACTGCGGCAGCCAAAACAGCGGCTCGCTCAACAAGCCCACCACGACGGCCAGCGCGGCCGCCGCGCTGATGCTGACGAGCGGCGACGACCCGCCGGCCACCAGCCCGACCGCCGTGCGCGAATCGGCGCCCGTCACGACGTAGCCCTGGAACAAGCCCGCGGCCACATTGGCCGCGCCAAACCCCACCAGTTCGCGGTTCGGGTCGACGTGGTCGCCCGTGCGTGCCGCAAAGCTGCGCGCCGTCACGATGCCACTGGAAAAACTGACGACCAGCACCCCTGCCGCGCCCAGCAGGATGCCGTCCAAGCCTTCCAGGCTGACCGGCAGATGGAATGCCGGCAGCCCGGCCGGCACGTCGCCCACCACCGCGATGCCCATCGCCGGGAAATTGAACAGCCAGGAAAGCAGGCAGGTCGCGACCACCAGCAAAATGGGGCCGGGCCACGAAGGCCGCCAGCGTTTGATCGCCACCAGGAAGATGCACGAGGCCAGCCCCAGGAACAGCGTCGGCAGCCGGATTTCGGACAGCCGGTGGGACAGCTCCATGAACGGGTGGATCAGGCCGCTGTTGCGCAGGCCCACGCCCGTCAGGCCGCTCAGTTGCGACGTCGCCAGCGTGATCGCCACGCCGGCCATGTACCCGATCAGCACCGGCCGCGACAACAGGTTGGCAAGCACGCCCAGCCGCAGGACCCGGGCGATGAGGCAACCCACGCCAACGGTGAGCGCGATGCTGGTGGCGGCCTGCAGCCGCGCCTCGGGTGTGGTCAGCGCCATGCCGGTCAAGGTGGCGGCAATGAGGGTGCAGGTGGCGGTGTCGGGACCGACGATGAGGGTGCGCGACGAGCCGAAGAACGCGTAGGCAAGCATGCCCGCAATGGCGGCCCACAGCCCGGCAACGGGCGGCACTCCCATCATGGCGGAATAGGCCAGCCCCACCGGCAGCGCCACCGCGGCCACGCTAAAGCCCGCCGCGATGTCGCGCCGGGCCGAGTCGCGGGTGATGCCCTGGAAGTTGGCCAGGCCAGGAATGACGCGAAGGTTCATGGTGCAGCAGGACGACCTGAAAAAAGGACTCCCACACGACGCGGGACGACCACCAAGCCTAAACCAACTCACTCCAGGGCGGTGCAAGGTAAATCAATCCGGGTGTCTGACACCTGCCTGCCGTCAGACACCCGTCACACCGCCGGATCAACCCGCGGCGCGCGCTTGCAGCACCGCCACGGCGGGCAGGGTCTTGCCTTCCAGGAATTCCAGGAAGGCGCCGCCGCCGGTGGAGATGTAGCCGACCTGCTCGCCGATCTTGTACTTGGCGATGGCGGCCAGGGTGTCGCCGCCGCCAGCGATCGAGAAGCCTTCGGAGTCGGCGATCGCGCGGGCGACCACTTCCGTGCCATGGGCGAACTGGTCGAATTCGAACACGCCCACCGGACCGTTCCAGACAATGGTGCCGGCCTTCTTGAGGATCTCGGCCAGTTGCGCCGCGGTCTGCGGGCCGATGTCCAGGATCATGTCGTCGTCGGCCACGTCGGTGGCCGCCTTCACGGTGGCCTCGGCGTCGGCGCCGAACGACTTGGCGCACACCACGTCAACGGGAATCGGCACGGCCGCGCCGCGCTTTTTCATGATGTCGATGACGGCGCGGGCCTGCTCGACCTGGTCGGGCTCGGCCAGCGACTTGCCGATGGACAGGCCGGCGGCCAGCATGAACGTGTTGGCGATGCCACCGCCCACGACCAACTGGTCAACCTTGTCGGCCAGCGATTGCAGGATCGACAACTTGGTCGACACCTTGGAGCCGCCCACGATCGCGACCAGCGGACGCTTCGGTTCGTGCAGCGCGCGGCCCAGGGCATCCAGTTCGGCTTCCAGCAGCGGGCCGGCGCAGGCCACGGGGGCAAAGCGCGCGATGCCGTGCGTGGTGGCTTCAGCGCGATGCGCCGTGCCGAAGGCGTCGTTGACGTACACGTCGCACAGCGCGGCCATCTTCTTGGCAAGCGCCTCGTCGTCCTTCTTTTCGCCGACGTTCACGCGGCAGTTTTCCAGCAGCACGACCTGGCCGTGATCGACCTTCACGCCATCGACCCAATCGCGCACCAGCGGCACGGGCATGCCCAGCAGTTCGGACAGGCGCTGGCCGACCTTGGCAAGCGAATCGGCGTCAGTCAAGACGCCTTCTTTGGGGCGGCCCAGGTGGGACGTGACCATCACGGCGGCGCCGGCGTCCAGCGCCAGGCGGATGCCGGGCACCGAGGCGCGGATGCGGGTGTCTTCGCTGATGCGGCCGGCGTCATCGAACGGGACGTTCAGGTCGGCGCGGATGAACACACGCTTGCCGGACAGGGCGCCGGCCTTGGCCAGCGCGGACAGGGTTTGGACCTTGGACATAGTTGGATTCCTTCGGTAGGCGAACAAAGGGGACGAACCCATTTTCCGCAATGGCGGAAAACAAATCCGTCCCCTTATGGACTGGCGGCGTGCTTACTTGGCCGACATCAGCGCGACGGTAGTGTCGAGCATGCGGTTCGAGAAGCCCCACTCGTTGTCGTACCAGGACGAGACCTTGACCAGACGGCCCGAGACCTTGGTCAGCGACGCGTCAACGGTGCTGGAGGCCGGGTTGTGGTTGTAGTCGACCGAGACCAGGGGTTCGGTGTTGTAGTCCAGGATGCCCTTGAGCTCGCCTTCCGAGGCGGCCTTCAGGATGCCGTTCACTTCTTCGGCGGTCGTGTCGCGGCTGGCCACGAACGACAGGTCGACCAGCGACACGTTGATGGTCGGGACGCGGATGGCGTAGCCGTCCAGCTTGCCGTTCAGTTCCGGCAGGACCAGGCCCACGGCGGCGGCGGCGCCGGTCTTGGTGGGGATCATGCTCATCGTGGCCGAACGGGCGCGGCGCAGGTCTTCGTGATAGACGTCGGTCAGGACCTGGTCGTTCGTGTAGGCGTGAACGGTGGTCATCAGGCCGTTTTCCAGACCCAGCTTGTCGTTCAGCGGCTTGACCAGGGGGGCCAGGCAGTTGGTGGTGCACGACGCGTTGGAGATGACGGTGTCGGTCGACTTCAGCACGCCGTGGTTGACGCCGTAGACGATGGTGGCGTCGACATCCTTGCCGCCGGGGGCCGAGATGATGACTTTCTTGGCGCCGCCCTTGATGTGCGCGCCGGCCTTTTCCTTGGTGGTGAAAAAGCCCGTGCATTCCAGCACGACGTCGACCTTCAGGTCGCCCCACGGCAGTTCGGCCGGGTTGCGGTTGGCCAGCACGCGGATCTTGTCGCCGTTGACGACCATGAACTCGCCGTCGACTTCGACGGTGCCCGGGAACTTGCCGTGGGCGGTGTCGTAGCGCGTCAGGTGCGCGTTCGTCTTGGGATCGCCCAGGTCGTTGATGGCGACGATTTCGATATCGTGCTTCTTGCCACCTTCGTAGTGGGCACGCAGGATGTTGCGGCCGATGCGACCGTAACCGTTGATGGCGACGCGAATGGTCATGACTAAGCTCCTTTTTTACAAAACTTGCTTGACGGTCTCGGCCACCTTGTCGGCGGTCAGCCCGAAGAACTTGAACAGGGCGCCGGCCGGCGCGGACTCGCCGTAGCGGTCGATGCCGACCACGGCGCCTTCCAGGCCCACGTACTTGTGCCAGAAGGCGGTGACGCCGGCCTCGACGGCCACGCGCGGCAGGCCCTTGGGCAGCACGGATTGCTTCCAGGCGGCGTCCTGCTTGTCGAAGACGTCGGTGCTGGGCATGGAGACCACGCGCACGGCAATGCCTTCCTTGGCCAGCTGCGCCTGCGCGTCCAGCGCGATGGCGACTTCAGAGCCGGTGGCGATGATGACGGCGCGGGCGCCTTCGGCGTCGCGCAGCACGTAGCCGCCGCGGGCAATGGCGTCCACGGTGGCCGCGTCGCGCTGCACGAAGGGCAGGTTCTGGCGCGACAGCAAGAGGGCCGTCGGGCCGCCGTCATGCACGTCCATGCCGATGCTGGCCGGACGCGTCACGGCGGCGTTCCAGGCCACGGCGGTCTCGGCCGTATCGCAAGGACGCCACAGCGACAGGTTGGGGATGAGGCGCAGGCTGGCCGCGTGCTCGATCGACTGGTGGGTCGGGCCGTCTTCGCCCAGGCCGATGGAGTCGTGCGTGAACACGTGGACGACGCGCTGCTTCATCAGCGCGGCCATGCGGATGGCGTTGCGCGAGTAGTCCGAGAACGTGAGGAACGTGCCGCCGAACGGCAGGTAGCCGCCGTGCAGCGCGATGCCGTTCATGATGGCGGCCATGCCGAATTCGCGCACGCCGTAGTTGATGTGGCGGCCGAACTGGATGCCCTTGTCGCCGGCGCGGACGGCGCCAACGCCCTTCCAGTCGGTGAAGTTCGAGCCGGTCAGGTCGGCCGAGCCGCCCAGCATTTCCGGCAGCATCGGCGCCAGCGCGGCGATGGCGAATTGCGAGGCCTTGCGGGTGGCGACGGTCTCGCCCTTTTCCAGCGTGGCCGACAGGAAGGCCTTGAACTGGTCTGCGTAGCCCGCGGGCATCTCGCCCTTCATGCGGCGCGTGAATTCGGCGGCTTCGGCGGGGAATTCGGCGGCGTAGGCGTCAAAGCGCTTCTGCCATTCGCCCTGGGCTTCGGCGCCCTGCTTGCGGCCGTCCCAGCCGTCGTAGATGTCTTGCGGAATCTGGAAGGGTTCGGACGACCAGCCCAGCGCGGCGCGCGTGGCGGCGATTTCGTCCTTGCCCAGCGGCGCGCCGTGCACGTTGTGCGTGCCGGCCATGTTGGGCGAACCCTTGCCGATCACGGTGCGGCAGACGATCAGCGTGGGCTTGTCCGACTGCGCACGTGCGGCCTTGATGGCGGCGTCCACGGCAGCGACGTCATGGCCGTCCACGCCGCGGATGACGTTCCAGCCGTAGCCTTCGAAACGCTTGGCGGTGTCGTCGGCGAACCAGTGTTCGACATGGCCGTCGATGGAAATGCCGTTGTCGTCGTACAGCACGACCAGCTTGCCCAGCTTGAGCGTGCCGGCCAGCGAGCACACTTCATGCGAGATGCCTTCCATCAGGCAGCCGTCGCCGGTGAACGCGTAGGTGTGGTGATCGACGAGCGTGTGGCCCGGCTTGTTGAATTCGGCGGCGAGCAGCGCTTCAGCGAGCGCCATGCCCACGGCGTTGCCCAGACCCTGGCCCAGCGGACCGGTGGTCGTTTCCACGCCCGGGGTGATGCCCACTTCGGGGTGACCCGGCGTCTTGGAATGCAACTGGCGGAAATTCTTGAGTTCTTCGATCGGCAGGTCGTAGCCCGTCAGGTGCAGCAGGGCGTAGATCAGCATCGAACCGTGGCCGTTGGACAGCACGAAGCGGTCGCGGTTGGCCCAGGCGGGATCCTTGGGATTGTGGCGCAGGTTGCCGGCCCACAAGGCTTGGGCGATTTCCGCCATGCCCATGGGAGCACCCGGATGCCCGGAGTTCGCTTGTTGCACGGCATCCATCGCGAGGGCGCGGATGGCATCCGCCAAGGCAAGTTTAGGGGCGGTCGGATTGCTCATTCGGAAGGCTCTTTGAAACTGGCGCGTCTACGACAAGAAATAGGGCCAGTTGAGTAGGTTGCGAAGCAAGTGATTTTAGCATCAGGGGATTTCCCGGAGGCCATCGGCCGGATGCCCTATGTAATCGCGGGTTTCAGGGCGATCGGCAAGCAATGGTAGGCTACGCGTACTCCGTCAGTCCCCTGTCATTTCGAGTCCCCTTCCCCATGCCCGCCCCCCGTTTCTACTGCGACGCCCCGCTGGCCGCCGGCGCCCGCATCGCCCTGCCGGAAGCGCTTGCCCATCACGCGCTGCGCGTGCTGCGCCTGCGCGCCGGCGAAACCGTCACGCTGTTCAATGGCCAGGGCGGCGAATACCCCGCGGTGCTGGAGGTCGAGGGCAAGGCCGGCTTTGCCCAGCTGGGCGACTTCAACCCTCGCGAAGCCGAACTGGGCGGACGCATCACGCTGGCCCAGGGCCTGCCCTCGGGCGACAAGATGGATTGGGTGGTGGAAAAGGCCGTGGAACTGGGCGCGGCCCGGGTCAGCCCGATCGCGGCGCAGCGCAGCGTGCTGCAGTTGTCGGGCGCGAGGCTGGAAAAGCGTGTCGGGCACTGGCAGCGCATCGCGCAATCGGCCGCCGAACAATGCGGCCGCAACCGCCTGATGGCCGTGGATGCGCCGCAGTCGCTGGACGATTGGCTGGGCCAACCCGCTGACGGATTGCGCGTGCTGTGCCACCCGGAAGCCACCGACGACCTGGCCACGGCGCTGCAAGGCGCATCGGATCAGACGTCCATCACCCTGCTGGTCGGCCCGGAAGGCGGCTGGTCGGACAAGGAACTGGAAGCGGCCCGCAAGGCCGGCGTGCGCGCCGTGCGCTTTGGCCCCCGGGTGCTGCGCACCGAGACGGCCGGCCTGGCGCTGCTGTCGGCGGTCAGCGCCCTGCGCGGTTGGTAGGTCAGTCGTTTTCGCCGTAGGGCGCCGCGGCCACGCCGGGCTCGGGATCGGGATGCTTGCCGGCGTGCTCGATCACATACGCAAACACGCGGCCGTTTTCATGCGCGAAATCCGCCGCGTCGGAGCAGACGGTTTCGATGCGGCCGGCGTCTTCCGCCAACGCCGGGTCGCCGGAATGCAGCCGATACAGCCACAGCACCACGCCGGATTTGTGGTCCAGCACCGTGTCGCACAGGCAGTCGTACAGGGCGTCCAGGTTGCCGCCGAAGTACTCTGGGAAATCCACCGCCTTGACGATGGCGCGCAAGACCGCCGAGCGGCTGCGGCAGGGGTCGCAATTGGCAACAAACAAGGACAGGCCAAGCTCATGCGCGGCGTCCACCACGGCCTTCTTGTCCAGCCCGTCGTGAGCCAGCGCTCCGCCGCGCATCAGCTGCCGCTGCAAACTCGATTGGCCATTGCGCGTCATGCCTGAGCCTCCCTGAAAAAGGCGATCACTTCGTCGTTACGTCGCATCGTATCGGCATAACCCAGTTCGATCAATCGCTTGGTGTAGCCGGCTTCGAACAGCAGGTAGGACATCAGCGCCCCTCCCCCCGGACGGTGTGGATCGGACGATACACCGAGTACGCGGAAAAGCGCACGCGCCTGTGCCGGCATGTCGTGCAAATGCTCAAGCGCCATCAGATCCAGCGACTGGCTGGGAGTGATGGTCAGCACCTCGATGCGGCGCACGGCGGGCGGCACGCCCTTCGGGTCCGCGTGGTCCATCAGGTAGTTGATGCGTTCCAGGCGCTCGACATCCGCCGACAGGCCGTCAAGGAAGATGCTGGACAACGCATGTCCGCCCACCTGCGCCAGCGACGGATACGGGGGCGAATCCTCGCGATTTTCGGGATGGGTGTCGTCGCGGTAGCCGGTGCCGATCACCAGCACGCGGTGCGCGCCCAGGTGGATCGCCGGACTGATCGGCGCCAGCTGGCGCATCGAGCCGTCGCCGCACCATTCGCCCTTGCCGTGAACCTGCACCTGACGCGCCGGAAAGACGAAGGGAATGGCCGACGACGCCATCAGGTGCTCGATGCCGATGGGCGTGGGGATCGCCAGCCGCAGGTAGCGGTGCCAGGGCTCGATGGGGGTGTGCGCCTGATAGAACGTCAGGTGCTCGCCGCTGGTGTAGCCCGACGCGGTGATGGCCAGCGCGGACAGCGACCCGCCTTCCAGGTTGGCGCGCAGGTTCTGAAAGTCGAGCACCCGCTCCAGCAGCCCTTGCATGGGGGCATTGTCCAGCAGCGAATGCGGACGCTTGCGCGTCAGGCCCGAATACATCCAGCCCAGCGACAAGAGGCCCAGCCATCGCACGCCGGTGCGGATGAGGCCCGGCGCGTCGGCCCGGTAGATCATGTCGGTGTTCAGCGACGACCACAGGCGGCGAATGCGCCGAACACCCAGATGCGGCCGGTCGGCGCGGCAGGCCAGCGCGGCGGCGTTGATCGCGCCGGCCGAGGTGCCGCAGATGATGTCGAAGGGGTTCTGAAAACGGGAGTGCCAGTCGGGGTCCAGCAGCTCCATGATGGCGCTGAGCACCCCCACCTGGTACGCGGCGCGTGCGCCGCCGCCCGTCAGGACCAGGCCGGTGGGCGTGCGCGGGCACGACCCGCCGGCCGGCTTGACTTCAACGCGGCGTATTGACATCGACCACCGTCATCGCGGTCATGTTGACGATGCGGCGCACGGTGGAACTGGACGTCAGGATATGCACGGGCGCGTTGGCGCCCAGCAGGAAGGGCCCCACCGCCACGTTGCCGCCTGCGGCCGTCTTGAGCAGGTTGTACGCGATGTTGCCCGAGTCCACGTTCGGGCACACCAGCAGGTTGGCTTCGCCCTTGAGCGTGGAGGACGGCAGGATGCGCATGCGCAGCGCCTCGTCCAGCGCGCAGTCGCCGTGCATTTCGCCGTCGATTTCCAGGTCGGGATCCATCTGGCGCACCAGCTCCAGCGCGCGGCGCATCTTGGCGCCCGATGCCGAACTGCCCGATCCGAAATTGCTGCGCGACAGCAGCGCGGCCTTGGGCGCCAGGTACATGCGGCGCATCTCGCGCGCAGCCGCCACGGTGAATTCCGCGATCTGCTCGGCCGTCGGTTCGTCGTTCACGTGCGTGTCCACCAGCACCACCGTGCGCTCGTTGAGCAGCAGGATGTTCATGGCGGCGTACACGTTGTGGCCGGGACGGCGGCCGATCACTTCGTCCACGAAACGCAGGTGATCGTGATACGCGCCGACGGAGCCGCAGACCATGCCGTCGGCATCGCCCAGGTGCACCATCATCGCGCCGATCAGTGTCATGCGGCGGCGCATTTCCACGCGCGCCATTTCCTTGGTGATGCCGCGGCGGCACATGCGTTCCCAATACGTCGTCCAGTATTGGTGGAAGCGCTCGTCGTACTCGGGGTTGGTGACTTCGACGTCCTCGCCCAGGCGCAGGCGCAGGCCCAGCTTTTCGATGCGGGTCAAGAGCACCGAAGGGCGGCCCACCAGGATCGGACGGGCCAGGCCCTCATCCACCACCACCTGCACGGCGCGCAGCACGCGCTCGTCTTCGCCTTCGGCGAACACGATGCGGGCGGGCCCGCCTTCGCGCACGATGCGCTTGGCCGCCGAGAACAGCGGCTTCATGAACGCGCCGGAGTGGTACACGAACTGCTGCAGCTGTTCCTCGTAGGCTTCCAGGTCGGCCAGCGGACGGGTGGCGACGCCGCCTTCCATCGCGGCCTTGGCCACGGCGGGCGCGATGCGCACGATGAGACGCGGATCGAACGGCTTGGGGATCAGGTATTCGGGGCCGAACGAAATGTCGAACGTGCCGTAGGCCGCGGCCACGACTTCGTTCTGCTCTTCTTCGGCCAGGTCGGCAATGGCATGCACCGCCGCCATTTCCATCTCGCGCGTGATGGTCGTGGCGCCCACGTCCAGCGCGCCGCGGAAGATGTACGGAAAGCACAGCACGTTGTTGACCTGGTTCGGGTAGTCCGACCGACCCGTGGCCATCACCACGTCGTCGCGCACGCCGTGCGCCACTTCCGGCAGGATTTCCGGCGTGGGGTTGGCCAGCGCCAGGATCAGCGGACGCGGGCCCATGGCGGCCACCATTTCCGGCTTGAGTACGCCGCCGGCCGACAGGCCCAGGAACACGTCGGCGTCCTGGATCACGTCGGCCAGCTTGCGGGCGTCGGTCTTTTGCGCAAAGCGCGCCTTGTCCGGGTCCATCAGCGTGGTGCGGCCTTCATAGACCACGCCTTCGATATCGGTGACCCAGATGTTTTCCAGCGGCAGGCCCAGGTCCACCATCAGGTCCAGGCACGCCAGCGCCGCAGCGCCCGCGCCGGACGTGACGACCTTCACCTGCTTGATGTCCTTGCCCACGACCTTCAGGCCGTTGATGAAGGCCGCCGACACGCAGATCGCCGTGCCGTGCTGGTCGTCGTGAAAGACCGGAATGTTCATGCGCTCGCGCAGCTTGCGTTCGACGGTAAAACATTCCGGCGCCTTGATGTCTTCAAGGTTGATGCCGCCAAAGGTGGCTTCCAGGCCGGCGATGATCTCGACCAGCTTGTCCGGGTCGGTTTCGTTGATTTCGATGTCAAAGACATCCAGGCCGGCGAACTTCTTGAACAGCACGGCCTTGCCTTCCATGACCGGCTTGGACGCCAGCGCGCCGATGTTGCCCAGGCCCAGCACGGCGGTGCCGTTGGTGATGACGCCCACCAGATTGCCGCGGGCGGTGTAGCGGTACACGTTGGCCGGGTCGGCCACGATTTCCTCACAGGCCGCCGCGACGCCGGGCGAATACGCCAGCGCCAGATCGCGCTGGTTCGTCAGTTGCTTGGTCGGCGTGACCGAGATTTTGCCGGGGCGCCGGTGCTCGTGATATTCAAGGGCGGCTTTGCGAAGGTTGGCATCCATAGGGCGGCTACTGGCTAGAGTGTGTGACACGAAAGAGGGAGGAATTCTATTCCCATGCCGGGCGGCGCGATACGCGGGCCTCGCGCTTTCTTGAGGTCGAGCGCCGAAATCTTACAGTAAGCTGAATGTTTTTCAGACTTCCGGCCACTGGAATTCCGGGAAGCAGCCGTCCGGGTCGAACAACGTCTTGACCCGTCCGTCCAGCCGCACGGTGGCCAGCCCGGGGGCCGCTGGCCCGGGGCGGGAAGCCGGCTCGTCCACGGCCTGAACGTCGTTGCCAGGCGGCACGTCGGTCAACTCCGCAGCCTGCAACCAGGCGAGCGTGCCGCCGTGGCCCAACAGCAATTGCGCCAGGTTGACGGTGGCCGGCGCCTCGGGCTTGAGCGCATCCAGCCGGTAGCGGCCCAGCCAGTGATAGCCGTCGTTGGTGGCGAACGCGTCGCCGCCGGAGGCCAGCTGGAACAGCGCGGGCACCAGGCGCTGGACGGTGGCCGAGCGCAGGGGCTGGACATCGGCCTCGCCAAACGCCCCCAGCGTTTCCTCGACGCCATCGGCCAGCAGCACGTCCGCCGCCGCAAGGCCCGAGGCCGCGCAATGGCCCGCCGGCCAGGCAGCCGGCGCCGCCACCCATTGAGCCAGCGTCATGTCGCCCGGCAACCCGGCAAATTGCCGCAGGCCGGCGCTGGCCAGCTCGGCCAAGGTCACGCCCGGCTGCGCGTGCCAGCGGGGCGTGCCGCCCGCCAGCCGCGTCAACCCGGTCAGCAGCACGGGATCGACCCGCAGGCGAGGCCGGGCCGAGGGCGCGAACGGTCCCGCCGCGCCCTCCAGTTCCAGGACCACCCGGTATTCGGCGCACAATTTGCGGGCCTGCACGACGTCGGCGCCGCGGACGGGCGTCAAGACGGCGCACGTGCCGTCTGCGCCGCCCTCGCCCAGGTCGCGGACCTTGCCCTGGCACACCAGCGCCAGGCGTTGCACGAAGGCCGCCCATGGCGTCTGGACGGGCCGACGTCCCAGGAGGAAGGCGCGCCGGGATGGCTGCATGACTACAATTCCTTTTTTGCTAGATGACGCTTTCGAGATTCCGATGCCCCGCCTTGCCACCCGCACTCACGATTTCCTGACGTTCCAGGTGATGGAACTGTTCAAGCAGGCGCAGGCGCTGCAGGCGGCCGGAAGAGACATTATCAGCCTGGGCATCGGCGAACCGGACTTTACCGCGCCCCCTCAGGTCGTGGAAGCGCTGGACCGTGCCGCGCGCGCAGGCCTGAGCGGCTACAGCCCGGGCGCGGGGATCGCCCCGCTGCGCGACGCCATCGCGCAGTTCTACCGCGACCAGTTCGGCGCCGCCATCGATCCACGCCGCGTTATCGTCACCGCGGGCGCCTCCGGCGCCCTGACGCTGGCTTGCGCGGCGCTGGTCAACACGGGCGGCGAAGTGCTGATGCCCGATCCGTCCTATCCCGCCAACAGCAATTTCGTGCTGGCTGCGGGCGGCGTGCCCCGCCTGATTCCCAGCACGGCCGACAAGCGCTTCCAGTTGTCCGCCGACGACGTCGCGCGCCACTGGACGCCGGCCACGCAGGGCGTGATGGTGGCCTCGCCCAGCAATCCCACCGGCACCTCGATCGCCCCCGGCGAACTGGCCGAGCTGCTGGCGCAGGTGCGCGCCCGCGACGGCTTTGCCATCGTCGACGAAATCTATCTGGGTCTGTCCTACGACGGCCAGCCGCGCTCGGCCCTGACGCTGGACGACGACGTCATCGTCATCAACAGCTTTTCCAAGTACTTCCACATGACGGGCTGGCGCCTGGGCTGGATGATCGTGCCGGACGACATGGTCGCGCCGGTGGAAAAGATTGCCTCCAGCCTGGCGATCTGCGCGCCCACGCTGGCCCAACACGCCGCGCTCGCCTGCTTTACTCCCGCCGCGCTGAAGATCTTCGAGCACCGGCGCGAGGCCTTCAAGCAGCGCCGCGACTACCTGCTGCCGCAATTCGAACGCCTGGGCATCGACGTGCCGGTCAAGCCGGACGGCGCCTTCTATATCTATGCGGATATCAGAAGCCTGGGCATGGACAGCGCCGCGTTCTCGCAACGCTTGCTGCTGGAAGCCGGCGTGGCCGCGGTGCCGGGCCTGGACTTCGGGCCGGCGCACGCCGCCCACACCATGCGTTTTTCCTACGCCACCGGCCTGGATCGCCTGGAAGAGGCGGTGGCCCGGATGGGCGTGCTGCTGCAACGCTGACCGGACGAAAAAAAGCGCGCCCCAACGGGCGCGCCTGGTGCCGGAGCAGGACGCAGGATCAGTCGCGTGCCAGCGCGATGCCCGAGGCGAGCGCCAGGCGGCGGCGTTCCGCCTGCACCTTCGCCCCATAGCCGTTGTCGTCCGGACCGGTGGACCCCACGTAACACGCCAAGCCGCCGTCCACGGAACCGCGGCGGTTGATGCAGTCGCGCAGGATCGTGGCGCCCACGCCGATGTTGGCGGCCGGGTCCAGCGGGTTCTTGCCGACCGCATCGAACTTGTCCTGGTGCACGCTGGTCATGACCTGCATCAGGCCCTGCGCGCCCACGTGGCTTTCGGCCAGGGGGTTGTAGCGCGATTCGATGGCGATCACGGCCAGGACCAGCAAGGGGTCAAGCTGCTTTTCGCGGCTGACCTTGTACACGGTGTTCAACAGCGGGCCGGTCGCGTCATACGCGACCTTGTATTTGCGCGAGATATAGTTGCGCAGTGCTTCCGCCTGTGGCCCCGTGGCCGCCGAAGCGGTCTTCTTGGGCGCGGGCGGCGCGAGTCGGGCCGGCCCCAGCATGCCGGTGGCGTTGCTGATAGGGGCGGCGGGTACGGCCATGGCAATTGCCGACGACGTGTCGGCACCCAGTTCGGAGCCGGCTTCGGATTCGGAGCTGGCCTGCATGGATGAAGGCGCGAGGGCGGTCAACAAGGCTTTGTGCACTTGCAATGCCTGGTCGCGCAAACCAGGCAGGGCGAATCCCATGCTTACCGTCACAATGACCGCAATGCCCAGATAGACAGAGCAAATGCGCAGGGATTCGGCAAGATATTGGTGCACTCCTTGGGCCATGTTCCTGAACAGGCTGGCCACTGACGCATCGGGCATAAAACCTCCTGCGTAAAAAAGAGGGAGTCAATGTTAACCTCTCTTTGAACCTGAAATGTAACCAAATCGCTGGGATCTGTAGTGAAATACCGCGACCTTAGAGACTTCATCGCCCAACTTGAACGCATGGGCGAGCTCAAACGCATTGCCGCGCCGGTGTCGACGCAGCTTGAAATGACGGAGATTTCCGACCGCGTGCTGCGGGCCGAAGGCCCCGCCCTGCTGTTCGAAAACGCCCGCCACAACGGCCAGCCCGCGCAGATGCCGGTGCTGGCCAATCTGTTCGGCACCCCCGCGCGCGTGGCGCGCGGCATGGGCGCCGACGACGTCAGCGCGCTGCGCGACATCGGAGAGCTACTGGCCTCGCTGCGCGAGCCCGAGGCGCCCAAGGGCCTGCGCGATGCGCTGGCCAAGGTGTCGATGCTGAAGTCCGCGCTGTGGGACATGAGCCCCAAGAACGTCAAGAGCCCCGCCTGCCAGGAAATCGTCTGGGAAGGCAAGGACGTGGACTTGACGCGCCTGCCCATCCAGACCTGCTGGCCGGGCGACGTGGCGCCGCTCTTGACCTGGGGCCTGGTGATCACGCGCGGCCCCAATGCCAAGCGCCAGAACCTGGGCATCTACCGCCAGCAGCTGCTGGGGCCGAACAAGCTCATCATGCGCTGGCTGTCGCATCGCGGCGGCGCGCTGGATTTCCGCGACCACGCGATCGCCAACCCCGGCACGCCCTTCCCCATCGCAGTGGCGCTGGGCGCCGATCCGGCCACCACGCTGGGCGCCGTCACGCCGGTGCCGGACAGCCTGTCCGAATACCAGTTCGCGGGCCTGCTGCGCGGCTCGCGCACCGAAGTCGCGCAGGCGCTGGGCAGCAACCTGTCCGTGCCGGCCTGGGCCGAGATCGTGCTGGAAGGCCATCTGCTGCCCTCCTCGGACCCGCGCGCCATCAAGCCCGTGGTTCCCGATGGCGTCAATCCGCCGCCCGACACCGGCTACGAAATGGCGCTGGAAGGCCCTTACGGCGACCACACCGGTTACTACAACGAACAGGACTGGTTCCCGGTCTTCACGGTCGAGCGCATCACGATGCGCCGCAATCCCATCTATCACTCCACCTACACCGGCAAGCCGCCCGACGAGCCCGCCGTGCTGGGCGTGGCGTTGAACGAGGTCTTCGTGCCGCTGCTGCGCCGCCAGCTGCCGGAAATCGTGGACTTCTACCTGCCGCCCGAAGGCTGCAGCTACCGCCTGGCCGTGGTGTCGATCCGCAAGCAGTACGCGGGCCACGCCAAGCGCGTCATGTTCGGCCTGTGGAGCATCCTGCGCCAGTTCATGTACACCAAGTTCATCGTGGTCGTGGACGAAGACATCAACCCGCGCGACTGGAAGGAAGTGGTCTGGGCGATGACCACCCGCATGGACCCGGTGCGCGACACGCTGCTGGTGGAGAACACCCCGATCGACTATCTGGATTTCGCCTCGCCGGTGTCCGGCCTGGGCGGCAAGATGGGTCTGGACGCCACCAACAAGTGGCCGGGCGAAACCAACCGGGAATGGGGCACGCCCATCACGATGGACGCCGACGTCAAGAAACGCGTGGACGACATGTGGGGGCAGTTGGGGCTGTAGCCGGCTGCACCGCGCGCAAATAACAAAGCCCCGTCAACGGGGCTTTGTCTTTTCAGCTGGCGTCAGTTCAATCGCGTTCCGGATCATCATCCTGGCGCATGCCGCGCGCGGCCTTCAGGATCTGCCAGCCCACGAACGCGCCGCCGGCAAGTTTGAGGAGTTTGCCCCGATTGCCGCCCCGCATGAACATGGCGGACAGCGACGAACTGATGATGGGATAGCGCCGCGCCAGCGTGATGGCCTGCAAGGCCCAGCGGGACGCGCCGCCCGATGCCAGGCCCGGCAACATGCCGCGGATGAGCGCGCTGGGTTCCAGCCTGCGCCCGGCCGACACGATGTTCTGCGCCAGCGACTCGCGCTCGATTGCCGCGCGGGCGCGCAAGAGTTCGATGCGCACGGCGCGGTCGACGGTGGGAGATCGTTTGTGCATGACTCAGAACCCCTCGCGCCGGCGCACCGCCGTCTCGTCATCGGCTTGGGCTTCGCGCACCCTGTCCAGCAGCTCCGCATCGCGGCTCAGCTCTTCGAGCGTGGCCGAAAACGGCGCCGGTCCGTAGACGAGTCCGTGGCGCACCACCAGCAGCAGCACCACGCCAGCAACACCATAGAACCCCGCCAGCAGGCCAAGGGCCAGATAGCGGTCTTCCGTGGGCCAGAACGCCACGGCGATGGTGATGGTGGCCACCAGCACCGCCAGCGTCAGAAATAGCAGGGCCGCAAACGCCAGGCCCAGCAGCTTGAGCAGGCGCGCCTTTTCGTCCGCGGCTTCAAGAGCCAGCAGCTCCAACCGCGTGCGCATCAGCCCGACCAGGCTGGAGGCAACACCGAATACAGTTTTTCTTAGACCCATGGCTGAAAGAACGCCGGGCGGCAGGCAGCGGCGTGTCGCCGTGCCTGCCGCCCGGACATCCTGCCCTGTCAGCGGCGGCTGATCAGCAAGCCGAGCAGCAGGCCGGTCACGCCTGCCACCCCGATGGCTTGCCAGGGATTGTCGTGCACGTAGTCATCCGTCGCGCGGGCAGCCTTGCGGCCGCGTTCGAGAACGGCATCCTGCGCTTCGTACAGCGCCTCACGCGTGCGCCGCAGCGACGTCAGGGCGCGGTCGCGCAGTTCGTTGGCCTTGTCGCCGGTGCTGCTGGCGGCTTCGCGCAGCAGGCTTTCGGCGTCGTTCAGGCTGGTCTTGACACTGTCGATCAGTTTTTCTTTTGCGACGTCTTCGGATTTTCTCGTTGCCATTTTCTGAGCTCCTGTTGTGTGTCCATGACGAGACGATGATACCAGCGGCCAAGCGGGCGCAAACGCCCGCTTGCTACCGGGTGCTACTTGATCTGCGTAATCTCAACGGCGGACTTCACGCCGCCCTGGTCGATGTCCTGCTTCATCACCAGATTCACGGCCGGGCAATACCAGTCCGTGACCGTCGTGTTCATGCCGGGAATGGGAATGGTCAGGCCCTGGAACGTGGCCATCGTGGGATCCGAATTGCGGGTATAGGTGATCGGGTGGCAGGACTGCTTGCCCAGCGCCGTGGTCAGCGCAGTCTTTTGGCCGACGGTTTTTTCGCCGATGCGCACCGTGGTGCTGGGCTGGCCGCCAACGGGCGCTTCCTTGCCGATCTTCAGGCGAAACGACGAGCCGGGCAGCTTCTGACCCGAAGCCAGTTTGCCGTCGTAGGCAAAGAGGCCGAGCATGCGCAGGTCGAACTGGCCTTCGGCGGGTTTGGGCGCTTCGCCGGCGGTGGCGTAGCGCAGGAAGGTGGCCTGGCCGCCCTTGACCGTCATCAGGTAATCGAGCTTGGATTTGCCGGGCGGCAGGCCTGCGTAGCTGAACGTGGCCAGGCCCTGCACGCGCGCGCGGCAGTTGTCGCCATTGCTTTTTGTAACCTCGGCAAAAGTCAGGTCGGCGCCCAGCGCCAGATTGCCCGTGCCGGTCAGTTGGACCGAGCCGCCGTCGTGCATGAATTGCGCGTCGCACACGCCAGCCTGCACCGAGGCGGCCGCGCCCAACGCGCCGGCCGCTAGAACCAGGGATGCCATTTTTCGCATCGTCGTCACAAGCCACTCCAGAAAACGGAAAATGCCGTCCCCGCCTTGAGGGACGGCTGGCTTGATACTACACCGGTTGCCGCGCGCGGCGTATGTCCGAACGTGTCGTCACGCAAGCGCCGCCGCCGGGGCGCGCGTCATCAGCGACCTGATCTCCGGCACACACGAGCCGCAACCGGTGCCGCAGCCCAGCGTGTCCTTCAGCGCCGCCAGATCGCAACCCTGCTCGATGCCCTTCAGGATGGCCGCTTCGCTCACGCCGTTGCAGACGCAAACCGGCCGGGAGCGCGCCGCGCCCGCGACGCGTCCCATCAGCAGCGCCGCGGCGCTTGCCGGCGCCTCACCGCCTGCCGCCCAGGCCAGCAACGCCTCCTGCGCGCGCAGGTCGCCCGTCAACAAAAAGGCGCGCAACACGCCCTGCCCGGCCGCGACCCGGCGCAGGCAGCCGCGCGCGGGATCGTCGTACGCGACCTCCGGGCGCCGCAGGTCCAGCGCGTCGGCCAGCTCGTGCAGCACGGCGGCATCGGGCGCGACGCGGCTCGCCAGCCGCAGCCGCACGCCCCCGGCGCCCGCCGGCAGCACGACGGCGTAGTCGAAACGGCGCAGCCAGGGCGCAAGCCGGGCCCGCAACGCCACGGCGTCGCCCTGCCGCCAGGCCGCGGCCTGCCACGCAAACCCGGCCGGCGTCGCGCGCAATGCGGTGAACTTGAGCTCCGGCTGGCGCGAGACCGGATCGGACGCCGGGTTGGTCAGGGCGTTCACGCCCAACCCGGCCATGAAGGCGCTGCCCCAGTGCATCGGCACAAAAGCGTGCCCCGGCCGCAGCGTGTCGTCCGCCTGCACCGGCAGCACCAGACCGCCGCGGCGCGAGTCCAGCCGGGCCAGGTCGCCGGCCGCAAGGCCAAGGCGGCGCATGTCGTCCGGATGCAGCGACACCCAGGGCTCCTCGACGTGCTGGATCAGCGCCCGGGCAAGCGAGGTGCGCGCCATGGTGTGCCAGTGATCGCGCAACCGGCCGGTGGTGAGCTGCAGCGGATAGTCTTCCGAGACCGCTTCGGCCGTCGGCCGCCACGACACATCGCAGAATCGGGCCCGGCCGCTCGCCGTGGGAAAGACGCCGTCGGCATAGAGCCGCGGCGTGCCCTGCCCGGCGCGATACGGCCACTGCTGCGGTCCGCCCGCTTCCAGCGCGGCGTAGCCCAGCGCGCTGTAGTCCAAGTCCCGGCCGGCCGTCATGCGCGCGTGCTCGGCAAAGACCTCGCTTTCATCGCGATAATCGAAGAGGACCGTCTTGTGCGGCGCGATGCGCGCGGCCAGCCGGACGCCGACCGCCTGCGCCAGCCGCCAGTCCGGCTGCGCGTCGCCGGGCGGCGCGATCGCCGCGCGGACCCGGCTGATGCGCCGCTCGGAATTGGTCACGGTGCCGGACTTCTCGGGCCAGGTCGCCGCCGGCAACACCAGGTCGGCATGGGCCAGCGTCTCGGTGCCGGCGTATGCCTCCTGCACGATCACGAACTCGGCGCGCGCCAACGCGGCCCGCACGCGCGCCTGGTCGGGCAGCGACTGCGCCGGGTTGGTCGCGGCAATCCACAGGACCTTGATGCGCCCGTCCGCCACCGCGTCGAACATATCGAGCGCCGTGGCGCCCGGCGCGTCGGGCAGACTGTCCACGCCCCACAGCCGCGCGACCTCGGCGCGGTGCGCGGCGGACGCCGGATCACGGTGGCCCGGCAGCAGCGTCGCCATGCCGCCGGCCTCTCGGCCGCCCATGGCATTGGGCTGTCCGGTGAGCGAAAACGGCCCCGCGCCGGGACGCCCGATCTGCCCCGTGGCCAGATGCAGGTGAATCAGCGCCGCGTTCTTGTCGGTGCCCGCGACCGACTGGTTCAAGCCCATCGTGTACAGCGACAACGCCGCGCCCGCCTTGCCGAACCAGCGCGCGGCCTGGACGATGTCGTCTGCCGGCACCCCGCAGAGGCGTTGCGCCGCCTCGGGCGTGACCGTCTGCACGCGCGCCCGCAACGCCTCGAAGCCCTCCGTATGGCGCGCAATGTAGTCCTCGTCGGCCAAGCCTTCGCGCAACATCACGTGCAGCATGGCATTGAAGAGCGCCACGTCCGACCCCGGCGCGATCGGCAGATGCAGGTCGGCAAACGCGGCCGTGTCCGTGCGGCGCGGATCGGCCACGATCACCTTCATGTCCGGACGCTGCGCGCGTGCGGCTTCCAGCCGCCGGAACAGCACCGGATGCGCGTAGGCCATGTTGGACCCGGCGATCAGCACCGTGTCGGCCAGCTCCAGGTCTTCATAGCAGGCGGGCGGCGCATCCGCGCCCAGCGTGCGCTTGTAGCCCGACACCGCGCTCGACATGCAGAGCCGGGAATTGGTGTCGATGTTGTTGGTGCCCGCCAGCGCGCGCGCCAGCTTGTTGAAGACCGCGTAGTCTTCCGTCAGCAACTGGCCCGACAGATAAAAGCCCACCGAATCGGGCCCATGCTTGGCGATCGCTTCTGCCAGCCGGTCCGCGGCCATGTCCAGCGCGGGCGTCAGCCCGATTTCCCGCAGCGGCTCGCCACGGGCCTCGCGCCATTGCGCCGACAGCACGCGCGCGCCATCGCGCCGCACGGTGTCGCCAAGCGCCAGGCCCTTGCTGCAGAGGCGCCCGCGATTCGCCGGATGCGAGTCATCGCCGCTCACGCCCGCCACCGCGCCGCCGCGCACCTGCACGCGCACCCCGCAGCCCGTGCCGCAATAGCAGCAGATGGACGCGATCTCATGCGCCGCCTCACTGACGATCTCAATCCGTCGCGCCATCGGCATGTCCATGTCCTACTCCCTTGCCGCGCCTTCGCCAAGCATGAGCTGCTCGCGCAGCACGCCGATGCCGGCTCCTTCACGGATGAGCCGCATGTACCACGCGCTGTCCGCCGTATCGCCGTACAGGCAGGCGCCCACCAGCCGGTCGCCCTGGATCACCAGTTTCTTGTAGACGCCGCCCGGCATGTCGGCCAGCGTGATGGTCTCGGTCTGCGAGCCGCCCGCGAAGTCGCCTGCGGAAAACAGGTCGATGCCGGTGACCTTGAGCTTGGTCGACGTGACACTGCCTTCGTATCGGCCGATGCCATGCTGCGCAAGGTGATTGGCCGCGACCTTGGCCTGCTCGAAAAGCGGCGCCACCAGGCCGTATGCCGTGCCGCGATGGCTGACGCATTCGCCCACCGCGTAGATGCGGGGGTCGAACGTCTGCAAGGTGTCGCTGACCACAACGCCGCGATCCACATGCAGGCCGCAGCGTTGCGCCAGCTCGGTGTTGGGCCGCACGCCCGCCGCCATCACCACCAGGTCGGCGGGGACTTCGGAGGCGTCCGCGAAGCGCACCGCGCGCACGCGCCCGTCCGGCCCGCCGAGGATCGCCTCGGTCTGGTGTTGAAGCAGGAACGTCAGGCCGCGGGCCTCCAGGCTTTCGCGCAGCAGCGCGGCGGCCTCGCCGTCCAGTTGCCGGTCCAGCAACGCCGCGCCCAGATGCACCACCGACACGGCCATGCCACGCGCCGCCAGGCCGTTGGCGGCCTCAAGCCCCAGCAATCCGCCCCCGATCACCACGGCGTGGCGGTAACGCGAGGCGGCGTCGATCATCAGGTTGACGTCGCCAATGTCGCGAAACGCCACCACGCCCGCCAGGTCGTGACCCGGCACCGGCAGGATGAAAGGCTTGGATCCGGTCGCCAGCAACAGCCGGTCGTAAGGCGCGCGCGTGCCGTCGTCGGCCACGACCATCCGCCGCGCGCGGTCGATGCCGGTCACCGTGCACTGGCGCCGCAGGCGGATGCCGTGGCTGGCATACCAAGCCTCGTCGTTCAGCACGATGTCCTGCAGCGTGCGCTCGCCGGTCAGCACCGGCGACAGCAGGATGCGGTTGTAGTTGGTGTGGGGCTCGGCGCCGAACACCGTGATGTCGTAAAGATCGGGCGCGAGCTTGAGCAGCTCCTCCACGGTCCGGATGCCGGCCATGCCGTTGCCGACCACGACCAGCTTCTGTCTGGCTTGCATGACCGCCCCCTTACGCGGCGGCGCGCGCCGCTGCTGCGCCGGCTTCCTGCAACGGCGCGGGCACGACGGCAAGCGCGGCGTTGGCCTGGACCGCCGCCTGGGAACGCTCGGGATTGCCGTGCTGGCGATGCAGGAAGTCCACCACGCCCGCGCGGCACGCCAGGTATGTCGGATCGTTGGCCAGCCGCACGCGGTCGCGCGGCCGGGGCAGCGGCACCGGCAGGATCTCGCCAATGGTCGCGGCCGGTCCATTGGTCAGCATGACGATGCGGTCCGACAGCAGCACGGCCTCGTCCACGTCGTGGGTAACCATGATGGTGGTCGTGCGGGTCTTGGCCACGATCTTGAGCAGCTCGTCCTGCAGGTGCGCGCGCGTCAGCGCATCCAGCGCGCCGAACGGCTCGTCCATCAGCAGCACGCCGGGCTCGATCGCCAGCGCGCGCGCGATGCCCACGCGCTGCTTCATGCCGCCCGATATCTCGCGCGGCAGCTTGTTCTGCGCCGGCAACAAGCCCACCAGGTCCAGGGCGGCGCGCGTGCGCTCGGCCAACTGGGCGCGCTTTTCCGTGGCGCCGAACACCCGCTCGACCGCCAGGTGCACGTTCTGGAAACACGTCAGCCACGGCAGCAGCGAATGGTTCTGGAATACCACCGCGCGGTCCGGACCGGGGCCGGTGATCTCGCGTTCGGCGCACAGCAGCACGCCGCTCGTGGGCCGGGTCAGGCCGGCGATCAGGTTCAGCAAGGTGGACTTGCCGCAGCCGGAATGGCCGATCAGCGTGATGAACTCGCCCTGCTCGACCGTCAGGTCGATGTCGCGCAGCGCCACGAAGGCGCCCTTGCGGGTGTCAAAGGTCTGTCCCACGCGCTCGATGCGTACGAATTTCTTCATGGCGCTATTCCTCGGTGTAGGTGAAACGGCGGGCCAGCGCGACCAGCAGGGTCTCCAGCAGCAGCCCCACGATGCCGATCACGAAAATGGCGATGACGATGTGCTCGACCTTCAGGTTGTTCCACTCGTCCCACAACCAGAAGCCGATCCCGGTGCCGCCCGTCAGCATCTCGGCGGCCACGATCACCAGCCATGCCGTGCCGATGGACAGCCGCACGCCGGTCAGCATGTAGGGCAGCACCGCGGGCAAAAGCACCTTGGTCGTGACTTTCCATTCGGACAGGTTCAGCACGCGCGCCACGTTCAGGTAATCCTGCGGCACGCGCGACACGCCCACCGCGGTGTTGATGATCATCGGCCAGATCGAACAGATGAAGATGGCCCAGATCGCGGCCGGATTGGCCGCCTTGAACAGCAGAAGCCCAAGCGGCAGCCACGCCAGCGGCGACACCGGCCGCAACAGGCTGACGATGGGCGAGAACATCGCGCGCACCGCGGCGTAGCGGCCGATCGCAAAGCCCACGGGGATGCCGACCAGCGCCGCCAGCCCGAATCCCGCCGCCACGCGTTCCAGCGAAGCCAGCAGGTTCCAGCCGATGCCCTTGTCGTTCGGACCGTTGTCATAGAACGGATCGGCGAACAGTTCCACGGCCGCATGCCACGTGCCCCCGGGCGTCGGAATCTCCGGGATGCGCATCGCCACCACCTGCCAGACCAGCACAAAGAGCGCAAAGCCGGCAACCGGCCCCACCACGGCCTTCAACGCCGATTCCAAACGTTCCCGCCATAGCGCGGCAAATTCGCTGCCGCGGCTTGTCATCGTTACGGTAGACATCGCCAGTCCCCTTCTCGTAGCGGCCGTCAGGCCTTGACCTTGAAACCGTCGGCATAGGCCGCGGGATTGCTGCCGTCCCAGACCACACCGTCGATCAGCGTGGACGTGCGCGTTTCACTGGCAGGCAGCGCCACGCCCGCGGCCTGCGCCGCCTGCTTGTAGAGGTCGATGCGATTGATCTGCGTGGCAATCGCCTGGTAGTCCGGGTGTTCCTTGAGCAAGCCCCAGCGCTTGTGCTGCGTCAGGAACCACATGCCGTCGCTCAGGTACGGAAAGTTGGCGGCGCCGTCGGCGTAAAAGCGCATGGCGTGCGCGTCCGACCATTTCTTGCCCAGGCCGTCGTCGTACTGCCCCAGCATGCGGTCCACGATGCCGCTGGCGTCCGTGTTGACGTAGGACTTGGCGGCGATGGTCTCGGCCGTCTTGCGGCGGTTTTCGGGCGACGCGTCGATCCACTTGCCGGCTTCCAGGATCGCGGCCGTGACGGCGCGCGCGGTGTTCGGGTTGCGGTTCACGAAATCGGCGCTGGCGCCCAGGACCTTCTCGGGATGGTCCGTCCAGATGCCCTGCGACGTCACCGTGGTGAAGCCGATCTTGTCCATGATGGCGCGCGCGCCCCACGGCTCGCCCACGCAGTAGCCATCCATGTTGCCCACCCGCATGTTGGCCACCATCTGCGGCGGCGGCACGGTGATCACCTTGGCGTCCTTCATGGGATTGATGCCATGTGCCGCCAGCCAGTAATACAGCCACATCGCGTGCGTGCCGGTCGGAAAGGTCTGCGCGAACGTGTATTCGCGCTTGTCCGCGGCCATCAGCTTGGCGAGCGATTCGCCGTCGCGCGCCCCGGCTTCCAGCAGCTTGTTCGATAGGGTGATGGCCTGTCCGTTCTGGTTCAGGCTCATCAGCACGGCCATGTCCTTCTTCGGTCCGCCGATGCCCAGGTGCACGCCGTAGACCAGGCCATACAGCACGTGCGCCATGTCCAGCTCGCCGTTCATGAGCTTGTCGCGCACGGCGGCCCACGAGGCTTCCTTGGAGGGCGTGATCTTGACGCCGTATTTCTTGTCGATACCCAGCACCGACGCCATCACCACCGATGCGCAGTCGGTCAGCGGGATGAAGCCGATCTTCACCTCGGTCTTTTCCGGCGCGTCGGTGCCCGCCGCCCACGCGCCGGCGCGCACCAGCGGGTCGACCAATGAAAGCAGACCGGCGCCAGCCACCGCGCGCGCCGTGCCGCTGAGCCATTTGCGGCGGCCGGCATTGGCGGTCATGTCGGCGCGGGCGGCGTCGGTCGAGGGACTGCGGGTCATAGGCGTCATGCGAGGCTCCTTGCGGGTGGCGGCAAAAAAAAACGTTCCGCGCGCCACGGATCTCTATCCAGTGGCGCAGCGGAACGTCGTTGTCCCTGGCCGCGTGATGCGGCGCGTTGCGTCGGGCGACCGCCGTTGGCCGCCCCGACTTCACTCAAGCAATCGCCGTGCCAGATTTCTGGCGGTCTGCGCAAACCGCGCCGCAGCCCGCGCCAGCGCTTGCGATGCGCCCAACCCGCGCCGGTCTGGCGTCGCCGGGCTGAATCAGGGGCGGAGCCAACTTGGTGCGCAGTACGATGCCGCACCGCACCATCGCTGTGCGGCGCGCGCCCCGCCATCGTGCGCGCGCGCCCCGCGCCGCGCGCGGCGACGATGGCATGGAACTTGCATCAGTCATCGCACAGGGGGTGTTTCATGTTGAAGGTGATGCTGCTCAACGATGGCGAGGGACGCGCGGCGTCGCTGCGGCAAACGCTTGCCGCGGCGGGCGTGCACGTCGTGGCCGAGGTCGCGCCCGGCACGGACCTGGCCGCCAGCATCGCGCAGTCCGCCGCCGACGTGGTGCTGATCGACAGCGACGCCCCCGGCCGCGACACGCTGGAGAACATTTGCGTGGCCAGTTCGCACAGCGACCGGCCGGTCGTGATGTTCACCGACGACGGCAACCGCGAGACCATCCGCACGGCCTTGCGCGCAGGCGTTGCCGCCTACGTGGTCGGGGACGTGCCGGCCGCCCGCATCGAGCCCCTGCTGACCGTGGCGATCGAGCGCTTCGCCATGGAGAAAACCCGGCGCGAGGAATTGCGCGAGGCCCAACTGCGGCTGGCGGACCGGCAGTGGGTGGAAAAAGCCAAGGGTATCCTCATGAAAACGCGCGCCGTGACCGAGGACGAGGCCCACCGGCTGCTGCGCGAGCGCGCCATGCAGAGCCAGAAGCGGCTGGGCGAGGTCGCCCGCGAGGTCGTCGAGATGAGCCAATGGCTGGGCAGCGCCTGACGGGCCGTTAAATAAGTTATGGCTATATGAATTAAAGAAATCAAAAGTTGTGGGGATGAGAGCCCGTCCCTATCATCGACCCACATTGAGCCGGGTGCGCCCGAGGCTGGCATACATGAAGCTTTTCCCGATTTTTGCCGATCTGACAGACC
Source organism: Achromobacter sp. GbtcB20 (assembly GCF_019091095.1). Classification (NCBI taxonomy): domain Bacteria; kingdom Pseudomonadati; phylum Pseudomonadota; class Betaproteobacteria; order Burkholderiales; family Alcaligenaceae; genus Achromobacter; species Achromobacter sp. GbtcB20. The sequence continues at coordinate 121,889 of NZ_JAGXJZ010000008.1, forward strand.
GGCTGGTACTCGTTGTTGGCGGCGGCGCGGTCGCCGAGCGCAAAACCCTGGCCCTGCTGGAAGCCAGCGCAAACGTGGTCGTGGGCGCGCCGGCACTGACGTCCGCGCTGGCTGCGCTTGTGTCCGAGGGCCGCGTGCGCCACCTGCCCGGGACGTTCAACCCCGATTGGCTGCAAGACGTCTGGCTGGTGGTCGCCGCCACCGACGATCGGACGGTCAACGCCGCGGTGTCCCAGGCCGCCGAGGCGCGCCGTATTTTCAGCAACGTGGTGGACGACCCCGAACTGTCGTCCTTCCAGGTGCCGTCCATCGTCGACCGCTCCCCCGTCATCGTCGCCATTTCGTCGTCGGGCGTGGCGCCCGTGCTGGCGCGCCGCGTCCGCGAACGCATCGAGTCGCTGTTCGACCACACGCTGGGCCAGCTGGCCGGCCTGGCCGCCGTCTACCGCAAGCGCATTCGCGCCAGCCACCCCGACCTGGGCGCGCGCCGACGCTTCTACGACTGGCTGCTGGACGGCCCGGTGGCGGGCTTTCTGCGCCAGCAGCAGCCGGCGCAGGCCGAGGCCGCGCTGGCCGACGCGTTGGCCGCGCCGATTGCGCCCGCCGAGGGCAGCGTCGTGCTGGTGGGCGCGGGGCCGGGCGATCCGGGCCTCTTGACGCTCAAGGCCTTGCGCGCGCTGAACGAAGCCGATGTCATTCTTTACGACCGCCTGGTCAGCGACGAAGTCATGTCGCTGGCCCGGCGCGACGCCGACCGCGTGCCCGTGGGCAAGCTGCCGGGCGAAAACCATCACGCCACGCAGGCGCGCATCCATGGCCTGCTGGTGGAATACGCGCAGGCGGGCCGCCGCGTGGTGCGGCTCAAGGGCGGCGACGCCTTCATTTTTGGCCGCGGCGGCGAGGAACTGGAGTTTTTGCGCGCGCATGGCGTGCGCTATGAGGTGGTGCCCGGCATCACCGCGGCGCTGGCCTGTGCGGCCTATGCCGGCATTCCGCTGACGCACCGCGAACACGCCCAATCGGTGCGCCTCATCACCGCGCATTGCCGCGAAGACGAAGACAACCTGGATTGGCCCGCGCTGGCGCGCGAAAAGCAGACCTTGGCGTTCTACATGGGGGTAGGCCAGCTTGATCTGCTGACGCAGCGCCTGCTGCGCCACGGCCGCTCGCCAGACACGCCGTTCGCGCTGGTCGAGAACGGCAGCCGGCCCGAACAGCGCGTGGTGTCGGGACGGCTCGCGCAACTGCCGGAACTGGCCCGCGACCATGCCGTCCGCTCTCCCGCCCTGCTGATCGTGGGCGAGGTCGCGGGCCTGGCGCCCCAATTGCACTGGTTCGGCCAGCATCTGGGGCAGCCGGCGCTGACGGCCTAGAACCGCTGTCCGGCGCGGCATCGGCGCGGCGCCGGTTCTTCACGGCCGATATCCCTGGCGGGCACGGCCGGATGGGTATTCAGCCCTTTTGCTGCGTGCCGAAGATGCGGTCGCCGGCGTCGCCCAGGCCCGGCATGATGTAGCCGTGCTCATTCAGACCCTCGTCGATGGACGCCGTGTAGATATGCACGTCCGGGTGCTTGTTGAGCACCGCGTCGATGCCCACGGGTGCCGCCACCAGCACCAGCGCGCGGATCTCCTTGCAGCCGGCGCGCTTGAGCAGATCAATGGCGGCAACCATCGAACCGCCCGTGGCCAGCATGGGATCGACGATCAGCGCCAGGCGCTGGTCGAGTTCGCCCACCAGGCGTTCCAGATAGGTGTGCGCTTCCAGCGTCTCTTCGTTGCGAGCCACGCCCACGACGCTGACCTTGGCGCCCGGAATCAGGCTCAGCACACCGTCCAGCATGCCGATGCCGGCGCGCAGGATGGGCACCACGGTGACTTTCTTGCCGGCGATCTTCTCGACTTCGACCTGCCCGCACCAGCCCTCGACCGTGGCGGGCGCCAGCGGCAGGTCCTTGGACGCTTCGTACGTCAGCAGCGCGCCCACTTCCTGCGACAGTTCACGGAAGCTCTTGGTACTGAGGTCGGCGCGCCGCATGATCCCGAGCTTGTGGCGGATCAGCGGATGGCGGATTTCGTGCACGGGCATGTGCGTAACTCTCCAGAGTATTTGTTGGTCAGAATGCTTTTGGCCTCAGGGGGACCCGGCGCGGCGCAGCGCACCTGCGCCGCCCGCTCGCGAGCCACACGAGAGGATCGTAATCGTTTTGGCTATTGTTCGGCGAGCCAGGAGATCAAGGCGTCGTCAAAGGCGCGGACGGCGCCTGCCTGCTCGTGGTTCACGATGCTGACGACCACGTAGCGCTTGCCGCTGGCGCCCAGCACGTAACCGGCGATCGAGCGCACGTCGCGCAGCGAGCCGGTCTTCAGGTGGGCCATGCCCAGCGTGCCGTTGCCCTTCAGGCGGCGGCGCACGGTGCCGTCCACGCCGGCGATGGCGAAGGACGAAATGTATTCCGGCATCACCGGCGAATTCCAGGCCACGGTCAGCATCGACGCCAGGCTGTCCGCCGACACGCGGGCGTCGCGCGACAGGCCGGCGCCGTTGTCGATGACCAGTTCCGGCATGTCCAGCCCCTGCTTGGCCAGGAGCTGCTTGGCCACTTCTTCGCTGCTGCCGACGGTGGCCGGACGGCGGCCCCGCTCGGCGCCCAGCGTCAGCAGCAGGGTGCGCGCCATGACGTTGTTGCTGCGCTTGTTGATCTGGCGGATCGCCTCGGCCAGCGTGGGCGAGTCGTGCGAGGCCAGCACAACGGCGTCGGCCGGCACCATGCCGGACCGGACCTGTCCCTTGAACGTGCCGCCCAGCTCCTTCCAGAGCATGCGGAAGACTTCGGTGGCGTATTCGGGCTGGGACAGCGCCAGGCGATACAGGCTGAACTCGCCGCAGGAACCGGCCACCTTGCCGTTGACACGGATGGTGACGCCCTGCTGGGTAATGAGGGGGTCGGTCGTGACCACCGGCGGGCCCGGACAGCGCACGTCGCTCCATTCGACCTGGCCTTCGATCTTCAGGCCGGGCAGCGGCGGATCGATCAGCGGCACCCATTTGTTGGCGACCGGATCCGGCGTGAACAGCAGCCGCAGCGCGCCAAAGCCCACCATCAGCGCGTCCGGGCTGGCGTTGTAAGCCCGGTCGGGCGCGCCGTCGAACGCGCCCGGGTCGGTCGTGACCTGGCCGAAGATGCTGCGGTCGATCACGAGATCGTTGATCTGCTTGACCCCGCGCAGCCGCAGTTCGCGCAGCAGCGTCCACAGGTCCTGCATCAAGAATTGGGGATCGCCGCCGGCCCGCAGATACAGCGGCCCGGCCAGCACGCCCTTGGCGTCGGGACGCGCGCCGGGCGCCGTCATGAATTCGGTGCGCCAAACGTAATTGGGGCCCAGCTCGGACAGCGCTGCCCAGGTCGTGACCAGTTTCATCACCGAGGCCGGATTGCGGGCTTCCTTCGCGTTGAGCGCCACGAGCCGCGGGCCGCCGACCTCCTGGACCACCAGCGACAGCGAACTTTCCGGCAGCTTGCTCGCCTTCCAGGCCTTGACCACGTCGGGGGGCAATCCTGGAACCTGCGCAAGGGCGGCGTGCGCGGCCAGGGCCAGGACACCGCCGGCCAGCCATTGCTTCAGTCCGCCCACCCGCCTGATCACTTGTCCCGTCATTGCACGCCCACCCGGTTGCTCGTCCAGCAAAACCGAGAGCATACAAAACCTGGACGGATTGCGGGCGGCGCGAGGCCGCCCCGAAGGCTGGAGCAGACGCATTTAACTGCGCAAGCCGCCGTTCCGCCCCTATTAACCGTCCCCTTTACAATAGCGGGTTGCCCCAAGCCCGCCAGGCGGGCCCCACTCATCCCGATATCCGCGTGACCCAGTCCTTCACCGTTTCCGATTTCGACTACGAACTGCCGCCCGAGCTCATTGCGCAGACGCCCGCCGCCCAGCGCACGGGCAGCCGCCTGCTGCACCTGGATGCCGCCAGCCAGCTCCATGACCGCCAGTTCGCCGACCTCATCTCCCTGCTGCGTCCGAACGACCTGCTGGTGTTCAACGACACCCGCGTCATCAAGGCGCGCCTGCCCGGCCACAAGATCACCGGCGGCAAGATCGAGGTGCTGGTCGAACGCATCACCGAGCCCGACCGCGTCCTGGCGCACGTGCGCGCCAGCAAGTCGCCGGGCCCCGGCATGGTCCTGCGCCTGGCCGACGCCTTCGAGGCCACCGTGCTGGGCCGCGAGGGCGAACTCTTCGACATCCGCTTTCCGGGCCCCGTGCTCGACCTGCTGGACGCGCACGGCGCCACGCCGCTGCCGCCCTACATCACGCATGCGGCGGACGCGGGCGACGACGACCGCTACCAGACGGTCTACGCGCGCGAACCCGGCGCGGTCGCCGCGCCCACGGCCGGCCTGCACTTTGACCAGCCCACGCTGGATCGCCTGGCCGGGCTGGGCGTGGCCCGCGCCTTCGTCACGCTGCACGTGGGCGCCGGCACCTTCCAGCCAGTGCGCGTGGACAACCTGGCCGACCACGTCATGCACGCGGAATGGTTCACGGTGCCCCAGGCCACCGTGGACGCCATTGCCGCGGCCCGCGCCCAGGGCGGACGCGTGATCGCCGTCGGTACCACCAGCGTGCGCGCCCTGGAATCGGCCGCCGCGCAGACCGAGGGCCACACCGCCCCCGGCGTCCCGCTGGCCACCGCCCAGGGCGACACGCGCCTGTTCATCACCCCGGGCTACGCGTACCGTGTGGTGGACGCGCTGGTCACCAACTTCCATCTGCCCCAGTCGACCCTGCTGATGCTGGTGTCGGCGCTGGCCGGCGTCGAGCCCATCCGCCGCGCCTACGCCCACGCCGTCGCCGCGCGCTACCGCTTCTTCAGCTATGGCGACGCCATGTTCATCGAAACCCCTGCCCAATGACCGGACTCAACTTCGAACTGCTCGCCACCGACGGCGGCGCCCGCCGCGGCCGCATCACGCTGAACCACGGCGTGGTCGAGACCCCCATCTTCATGCCGGTGGGCACCTACGGCAGCGTCAAGGCGATGATGCCGCACGAGCTCAAGGAAATCGGCTCGCAGATCGTGCTGGGCAATACCTTCCACCTGTGGCTGCGCCCGGGCACCGAAATCATGGAAAAGCATGGCGGCCTGCATGGCTTCATGCAGTGGGACAAGCCCATCCTGACCGATTCGGGCGGCTTCCAGGTGTTCAGCCTGCAGGGCATGCGCAAGATCACCGAGGAAGGCGTCAAGTTCGCCTCTCCCATCGACGGCGCGCGCCTGTTCCTCACGCCTGAAGAATCGATGCGCATCCAGCGTTCGCTCAACTCCGACATCGTCATGGTGTTCGACGAGTGCACGCCCTATGAAATCGACGGCCGCCCCGCCACCGTCGAAGAGGCGGCCCGCTCGATGCGCATGTCGCTGCGCTGGGCCCGCCGCTCGCGCGACGAATTCGACCGCCTGGGCAACCCGAACGCGCTCTTTGGCATCGTGCAAGGCGGCATGTACGAGTCGCTGCGCGACGAATCCCTGGCCGGACTGCAGGACATCGGCTTTCACGGCTACGCGATCGGCGGGCTGTCGGTAGGCGAGCCCAAGGAAGACATGATGCGCATCCTGGCGCATGTCACGCCCAAGCTGCCCGCGCAGGCGCCGCGTTACCTGATGGGCGTCGGCACCCCCGAAGACCTCGTCGAGGGCGTGAGCCGCGGCGTCGACATGTTCGACTGCGTGATGCCGACCCGCAATGCGCGCAACGGCTGGCTGTTCACGCGCTTTGGCGACGTGAAGATCCGCAATGCCAAGTACCGCGACGACACCCGGCCGCTGGACCCGAGCTGCAGCTGCCACACCTGCGGCAATTTCTCGCGCGCGTACCTGCACCATCTGCAGCGCGCCAACGAAATCACCGGCGCGCGCCTGAACACGCTGCACAACCTGCACTTCTATCTGACTATCATGAAGGAAATGCGCGAGGCCATTGCAGAAGGCCGTTTTGACGCCTGGCGCGCCCAGTTCGCCGCGGACCGTGCCCGCGGCGTGGAGTAGTCCGGTAAAAAAGCCGCCGCCGGGGGCTTTTTCCGGCGGGTTTCGCCCCCATTTGACCAGGCACGCCGCCGTTGCAGGCGACCGCCGCCTGGCGCCTGGGATGACGCCCTAGTTAAAGGCTGGCGATAACCTATATACAATAGTCGGCTTGCCCTATCCATGGCTCGCGCGGGGATGGGCGCATCAAAAACATAGCGATAAACCCAAACAGACTCAAACGCAGGAGAATTCAATGTCCGTTATCGATACCGCCAGCCTCGTCGTGGCCCAGGCCGCCGCTCCCGAAGGCAATGCGCTGATGGGCATGCTGCCCATCATCCTGATGTTCGTGATCCTCTACTTCCTGATGATCCGTCCGCAGATGAAGCGCCAGAAGGAACACCGCAACCTGATCGCGGCCCTGGCCAAGGGCGACGAAGTCGTCACCGCCGGCGGCCTGCTCGGCAAGGTCACCAAGGTCAACGACAGCTACGTCACCGTCGAAGTCTCCGAACTGGCCGACAAGCCCGTCGAAGTCATCATGCAGAAGTCGTCGGTGTCGACCGTCCTGCCCAAGGGAACCATCAAGGCCCTGTAAGCGTCCCAAAAGAGCCCCATCGGGGCTCTTGTCCTAGAAGGCGCCTACCGCCGCCCGCCGCGTCTCGCCCGGGCGGCCCTTTCATCTCTTTCAATGAAGTAGCCGGCAATGAACCGCTATCCCCTCTGGAAGTACATTACGGTCCTGGTCGCGGTCCTCATTGGCCTGCTGTACACGCTGCCCAATTTCTACGGCGAGTCCCCCGCCGTCCAGGTGTCCAGCGCCAAGGCCACGGTCAAGGTCGACACCACCGTGTTGGCGCGCGTGGAACAGATCCTGGCCGACGCCAAGATTCCCAACGACGGCGCCTATTTCGAACTGAACGGCACGCTCGGCACGGTTCGCGCCCGCTTCCCGTCGACCGACGTGCAGCTGCAGGCCCGCGACCTGATCGAAAAATCGCTCAACACCGTTCCCGGCGACCCGCAATACACCGTGGCGCTGAACCTCTTGCCCGCCTCGCCGCCGTGGATGCGTGCGATGGGCTGGTTCGCGCCCAAGCCCATGTACCTGGGCCTGGACCTGCGCGGCGGCGTGCACTTCCTGCTGCAGGTCGACATGCAAGGCGCCCTGACCGCCCGCTATGATTCCCTGGCCGCCGACGTGCGCTCGGTGCTGCGCGATCAGAAGATCCCCGTGGCCGGCGTCGAACGCTCCGGCATGGGCATTGCCGCCACCTTCGCCAATTCCGACGACCGCGACCGCGCCATCTCGACGCTGCGCTCGCGCCTGCCCGACCTGGAATTCACCGAACGCGAAGAAAACGGCAAGCAGCTGCTGATGGCCGCCCTGAACCCGGCCGCCGTCACCCGCGTGCAGGATTCCGCGCTCAAGCAGAACATCAACACGCTGCACAACCGCATCAACGAGCTGGGCGTGGCCGAACCGGTCATCCAGCAGCAGGGTTCAGACCGCATCGTGGTGCAGTTGCCCGGCGTGCAGGACGTGGCCAAGGCCAAGGAACTGCTGGGCCGCACCGCCACGCTGGAAATCCGCATGGTCGACGACTCCCCCGCCGCGCAGGCCGCGCTGCTGGGCGGCAGCGTCCCGTTCGGTCTTGAGCGCTACAACGACCGTGACGGCCGTCCCATCCTGGTCCGCCGCCAGGTCATCCTGACCGGTGAAAACCTGCAGGACGCCCAGCCCGGCCGCGATTCGCAGACCCAGCAGGCCGCCGTCCACCTCACGCTGGACTCCAAGGGCGCCCGCATCTTCCGCGATGTCACCCGCGACAACATCAACAAGCGCATGGCCATCCTGCTGTTCGAAAACGGCAAGGGCGAAGTGGTCACCGCGCCCGTCATCCGCGGCGAAATCGCGGGCGGCCAGGTGCAGATCTCGGGCAGCATGACCTCCGAGGAAGCCGCCGACACGGCCCTGCTGCTGCGCGCCGGCGCGCTGGCCGCGCCGATGTCCATCATCGAGGAACGCACCATCGGCCCGAGCCTTGGCGCCGACAACATTTCCAAGGGCTTTTACTCGACGCTGTACGGCTTCCTGGCGATCGCCGCGTTCATCATCATCTACTACCACCTGTTCGGCGTGTTCTCCACGATCGGCCTGACGCTCAACGTGCTGCTGCTGCTGGCGCTCCTGTCCATGCTGCAGGCCACGCTGACGCTCCCCGGCATCGCGGCCATTGCGCTGACACTGGGCATGGCCATTGACTCGAACGTGCTGATCAACGAGCGCATACGCGAAGAACTGCGTGCGGGGGCCACACCCCAGCAGGCCATCCATCACGGTTTCGAACGCGCGTGGGGCACCATTCTCGACTCGAACCTGACCACGCTGATCGTGGGCCTGGCGCTGCTGGCGTTCGGTTCGGGCCCGATCCGGGGCTTCGCGGTGGTTCACTGCCTGGGCATCCTGACCTCGATGTTCTCGTCGGTCGTGGGCGTGCGCGCGCTGGCCAATCTGTACTACGGCCGCAAGAAGAAGCTCACCTCGATCTCCATCGGCGAAGTCTGGAAGCCGAAGGCAAACTGAAAATAAGGAGGACGGCCCCGGCCGTCCGCCACAGAAAAGAACCGAAGGCGAAAAATGGAATTTTTCCGGATTCACCGCACCATCCCGTTCATGCGCCATGCCCTGGTGCTGAACATCATCAGTCTCGTCACCTTCCTGCTGGCGGTCTTTTTCATCGTCACCCGCGGCTTTCACCTGTCGATCGAGTTCACCGGCGGCACGGTCATGGAAGTCAACTACGCCCAGACGGCGCAGCTTGAAAACGTGCGCGGCGTGGTGTCCAAGCTGGGCTACACCGACTTCCAGGTCCAGAACTTCGGCACGTCGCATGACGTCATGATCCGCCTGCCCCTGCAGGAAGGCCAGACGTCCGCCACGCAAAGCGAAACCGTCATGGCCGCGCTGAAGGCCGCCGATTCGGGCGTGGAATTGCGCCGTGTCGAATTCGTGGGCCCGCAGGTCGGCCAGGAACTGCTGCACAACGGCCTCATGGCGCTGCTGGTCGTGGTGATCGGCATCATGGTCTACCTGGGCTTCCGCTTCGAATGGAAGTTCGCGGTGGCCGGCGTGATCGCCAACCTGCACGACGTGGTCATCATCCTGGGCTTCTTCGCGTTCTTCCAGTGGGAGTTCTCGCTGGCGGTGCTGGCCGGCGTGCTGGCCGTGCTGGGCTACTCCGTGAACGAATCCGTGGTCATCATGGACCGGATCCGCGAAAACTTCCGCAAGTACCGCAAGGCGGACGTGCACGAAGTCATCAACAGCGCCATCACCCAGACCATCTCGCGGACCATCATCACCCACGGTTCGACCCAGATGATGGTGCTGGCCATGCTGTTCTTCGGCGGCCCCACCCTGCACTACTTCGCCATGGCCCTGACCATCGGCATCTGGTTCGGCATCTACTCGTCGGTGTTCGTCGCCGCCGCGCTGGCCATGTGGATGGGCGTCAAGCGCGAAGACCTGATCAAGCCGGTCAAGAAGGAAGGCGAGGAAGGCGAAGTCGCCTGATTGCCACGGCCCTGACACCAAGAACCCGTCGCTTGCGACGGGTTTTTCTTTTGGGGCACGGGCAGGTGCGGCGAGCACGAATAGTCCACCCCACCGTTTTTGGTTAGTTTGTCCGATCCCCCGCCACGGCGGTTGATTTATATATCCGAACAGGTATATCGTGTGGACAGAAAAACCCAAGCTTCTCTACTGGGAAGGATCTTCCAGAAAGGACTTCAAGGCGTTCCCGCTCCCCGTGCAAAAGCGAATGGGAATGTCGCTGTACACCCTGCAATGCGGCCGTTGGCCCGATGCTGCAAAAGCCATGAAAGGGCTGGGGCCGGGCGTTTATCAGCTTGCCGAAACCGAGCGAGGCAATGCGTATCGGACTGCCTACGCAATGAAGATCGACACCGCCATCCATGTACTGCATGCATTTCAGAAAAAATCCAAGTCGGGCATCAGCACGCCCCAGGCCGACCTTGATCTCATATCAAGCCGGCTGAAGCGTGCAATGGTTCGGCAACATCCCCACCGGAGCGCTCCATGACCCGCACGCCCCATCCCGGCACGCAAAATGTGCTCTATGACCTTGGCTTTGACGACGCGGCCGAGTTGACCGCAAAGGTCCAACTGGCCATCAGGTTCAACGATTTGATCGATCAGCGTGCCCTGAGCCAGCGGGAGGTCGCTGCGCTGACCGGAATGACGCAACCCAAAATCTCTCAAATGCGGCGGTACAAGCTCCAGAACATTTCCTTGGAACGGGTGATGCAGGCGCTGGTATCGCTGGATCAGCATGTTGAAATCCGTGTGCGCAAAGCCCGCCGGTCTGACGCGGCCGGCATCTCCGTCGCGGCTTGACACCAACACCGAACCGGACGAACGAGCGCCCATTCGTTACCATGCCCCTCATGAAACTCACCATCGACCACCTCGTCATCGCCGCCGCGGACCTCGCCAGCGGTACCGAATATGTCGCCGGACTGCTGGGCATCACGCCGCAGGGCGGCGGCGCGCATCCGCGCATGGGCACCCATAACCGGGTGCTGGGCATGGCGGACGGCGTGTATCTGGAAGTCATCGCGATCGATCCCGACGCGCCGGCGCCCGAGCGCCCCCGCTGGTTCGGGCTGGACCAGGGCGACGTGCGCGCGCGTCTCGAACAGGGACCGTTCCTGGCGCACTGGGCCGCGCGTGTCGAGGCGCCGCTGGACCTGACGTGCATGCAGGCCGAGCACCCCGACCGGCTGCCGCCCGCGATCGCCATGACGCGCGGCGACCTGCGCTGGCGCCTGACCGTGCCGGAAGACGGCAGCCTGCCGGCGTGGCGCGAGGCCGGCTACGAAGCTGGCGAAGGCCTGCTGCCCACGCTGATCCAATGGGACGTCGAGAATCCGCCCGGCGCGACCCTGCCGCGCCAGCCGCTGCGCTTGCTCCGCCTGACCGGCTGCCATCCCCGCGCCTCGCTGCTGCGCCAGGGGTTGGCCTGGATGGGCGCGGACAGCCTGATCGAGGTCGAGCAGGCCGACGGCCCGCCCCGCCTGCGTGCGCAGATCGAAACGCCGTCCGGGGTCAAAGTGCTGGCCTGACACGCACGCGCCGGCGCCGTTTTAAACCGGCATTCCGTCACTGGACCCCGTCACCGGACGGAAAAAAGGCCGCGGATTCCGCGGCCTTGTCTGCTTCACAAGCCCTGCCTCAGGTCTTCTTCCACCAGCGCCACGGGGCGCGCAGCGGCCATTGGTATTTGCTGCCGAGCACCCGGGGGGCCAGATAGTGGCCGACCAGCACGGCGATGCCAGCGGCCGTCATCACGTCCGACAGATAGTGATCCAGGTTCACCAGCCGGCTGATCGCCACCAGCGCCGCCAGCAGCAGAAAAATCCAGCGCCAGCGGGGCGCCAGGATGCCCAGCACCACTGCCACGGCAAAGGCGGCGTAGGTGTGGCTGGAAGGAAAGGAATTGAACTGCTGGGCGCGGGAAAACGATTCGCCCAGGCCGTAGATGCCCTGTTCGAAATACAGCTCGGGGCGCGCACGGGCCACGGTGCGCTTGAGCACCAGCACCACCAGCCCGCCCACCGCCATCGTCGACAGCATCAGCAGGCTGCCACGCGCCATGGCGGCATAGCTGACGCGCAGCGGATTGCGCCACCCGCGCGACAGTCCCACCAGGCCGATCACATAGAACGCCAGCGCCATCGCGATGTAATGGCCGCTCTCGCCCAGCTCGCCCACCCATTCAAACGACTGGTCCACGCCAGCCGATACCGATTGCTGGATCCAGATCGCGAGCGGCAGGTCAACCCACAGCGCGCAGGCAGCCGCGGCCAGCGCCAGTGCGCTTGCCAGCAGCGCCCACACGGACGCGGGATAGGGATTTCGGTATTCGTCCTGGACGGGGGAACCGGCGCCGCCATCGAGGGACGGAGTGGCTGCCGCAGGCGTGAGGCGATTGGAATTCATCGGTTCCGCACGAGCATAAAAAGGAGATATTGCCGGCGCCACCCGGCGCTCGGACCGCTATCGTAACGGCCAACGCGCGCCCGACCAAGAAACAATTTTTGGGCAAGGGTTAAAATTCCGCCTTTCCCCTCTTTCCAGCCCCCGGGATCTACACCCGTCACGGCGATCATCATGCAAGAAACTTCTCTCAAGCGCGCGGGCAATGTCCCCGGCGAAACCCGCGACGGCGGCTCCCCCGTCCTGCCTTCGGCCGTTCCCGGCGCCGGCTCCCCCCGCAAGCTGTACATCCGCACCTTCGGCTGCCAGATGAACGAGTACGACTCGGACAAGATGGCAGACGTGCTGCGCGAGGACCAGGGCGGGCTCGAACTGACCGACAACCCCGAAGAGGCGGACGTCATCCTGTTCAACACCTGTTCGGTGCGCGAAAAGGCGCAGGAAAAGGTGTTTTCGGACCTGGGCCGCGTGCAGCACCTGAAGAAGACCAATCCGAACCTGGTCATCGGCGTGGGCGGCTGCGTGGCCAGCCAGGAGGGCGAAGCCATCGTCAAGCGCGCGCCGTACGTCGACGTGGTGTTCGGCCCGCAGACGCTGCACCGTCTGCCCGACCTGATCAAGCGCCGCCGCGACGAAGGCCGCTCGCAGGTCGACATCAGCTTTCCCGAGATCGAGAAATTCGACAACATGCCGCCGCCGCGCGTCGACGGCGCCACGGCGTTCGTGTCCATCATGGAAGGCTGTAGCAAGTACTGCAGCTTCTGCGTCGTGCCTTACACGCGCGGCGAAGAGGTCTCGCGTCCGTTCGACGACGTGCTGATCGAAGTGGCCGACCTGGCCGACCAGGGCGTCAAGGAAGTGACGTTGCTGGGCCAGAACGTGAACGCCTACCGCGGCCGCATGACCGATTCCGACGAGATCGCGGACTTTGCGATGCTGCTGGAATACGTGCACGAGATCCCCGGCATCGAGCGCATCCGCTACACGACCTCTCACCCCAAGGAAATGACCCAGCGCATGGTTGACGCCTACGCCCGCCTGCCCAAGCTGGTCTCGTTCCTGCACCTGCCAGTGCAAGCCGGCAGCGACCGCGTGCTGGCCAGCATGAAGCGCGGCTACACCACGCTGGAATTCAAGTCCGTCGTGCGCCGCCTGCGCGCCGCCCGCCCGAATCTCACGCTGTCCTCCGACTTCATCGTGGGCTTTCCCGGCGAGACCGAGGAAGACTTCGAAAAGACGCTCAAGCTGATCGAGGACGTCGGCTTCGATACGTCGTTCTCGTTCGTGTATTCGCGCCGTCCGGGCACGCCCGCCGCCGACCTGACGGACGACACGCCCCAGGACGTGAAGCTGCGCCGCCTGCAGCGCCTGCAGTCGCTCATCAACGAACAGGCGGCAACGATTGCCCGCAACATGGTGGGCACGCGCCAGCGCCTGCTGGTGGAAGGTCCCTCGCGCCGCGACCCGAACGAACTCATGGGCCGCACCGAAAACAACCGCATCGTCAATTTCCCCGCGCCCGCGCGGCTCATCGGACAAATGGTCGACGTCATCATCACCGAGGCGCACACGAACTCCCTGCGCGCCCGGGTTGCCGACGTGGACCGCACATCGCAAGAGGCTGAATGACCACTCCCCGCTCCCGCGCGCGTCGCAGCATGCCCGTCATCGTCACCCTGGACGGCGACAACACCCACCTGGCCAACCTCTGCGGCCCCCTGGACGAAAACCTGCGGCAGCTTGCCGACGGCATGACGGTCAAGCTGTCGCGCCGCGGCAGCCGCGTCACCATCGAAGGCGAGCGGGCCGAACTGGCCGGCCGCATCCTGCGCCGGTTCCACGAACAGGCCGTGCACCGCGCCCTGTCCATCGACGACATCCAGCTGGGATTGGTCGAGATCGGCGTGGGCCGCCAGGAAGACAAGCTCAAGGAAGAGCAGGCCCAGGAACTCGATGCCCTGCCCGCCCTGGACGACGAAAGCGACGGCATCGCACTGCGCACCAAGCGCAGCGACCTGCGTCCGCGCACGCCGCGCCAGCGCGACTACCTGAACAACATCCTCAAGCACGACATCACGTTCGGCGTCGGCCCCGCCGGCACGGGCAAGACCTGGCTGGCCGTGGCCTGCGCCATCGACGCCATGGAGCGCGACACGGTGCAGCGCCTGGTGCTGACCCGCCCCGCCGTCGAAGCCGGCGAACGCCTGGGCTTTCTGCCCGGCGACCTGGCGCAGAAGGTCGACCCGTACCTGCGCCCGCTGTATGACGCGCTGTACGACCTGATGGGCTTCGAAAAGGTGCAGCGCCTGTTCGAGAAGCAGACCATCGAGATCGCGCCGCTGGCCTACATGCGCGGGCGCACGCTGAACCACGCCTTCGTGATCCTGGACGAGGCGCAGAACACGACGCCCGAGCAGATGAAGATGTTCCTTACGCGCATCGGCTTTGGCAGCAAGGCGGTCATCACCGGCGATCCCTCGCAGGTCGACCTGCCGCGCGGTCAGGTCAGCGGGCTGGCGCATGCGGTGAAAGTGCTGCATGACGTCCAGGGCATCGCCACCACCAAGTTCACCAGCCGCGATGTCGTGCGCCACCCCCTGGTCGCCCGCATCGTCGACGCCTACGACCGCGCCGCCGAAGATGAAGCCTGAGCTGTCCCTGTCCGTGCAGTACGGGGTCGAGGAAGCCCGCCTGCCCCGCTGGCGCCTGCGCCGCTGGGCAGAACGCGCGCTGGGCGCCGCCCATGAAGACGGCCTGGTCGCGTTCTCGGCCGCCGAACTCAGCCTGCGGCTGGTCGGCGCGGCCGAGGGCCGCCGCCTGAACCGCGATTTCCGCGGCCGCGACTACGCCACCAACGTGCTGACCTTCGAATACGGCGTCGACCCGCTGGGCGTGGCCCGCGGCGACATCGTCATGTGCGTGCCCGTGCTGGTGCGCGAGGCCCGCGAACAGGGCAAGCCCTTGCTGGACCACGCCGCCCACCTCACCATCCACGGGGTGCTGCATTCGCTGGGCTACGACCACATCAAGGCGCGCGAGGCCAAGCGCATGGAAGCCCTGGAAACCGCCACCCTTGCGCAAATGGGCATTGCCGACCCCTACGTCGCGGCCTGAGCGCGGCGGCTCCGGGTCAACCCTGAGAAATTGCCGGAAAATGGCGTGCAGCAAGGCGCAGATCGCGTCCAATGCACCCATTTTCCCGGTTGGCGTTACAAACGATGGGCCAGTATCGGTTATGCTGGCTCCTCCATAACTTGTCCTCCCGGACGATGTCTGACCCTTACCCTGCTCCCGAAGCGACTTCCGCTCGCTCTGCCAAACCCGCCACCAAATCCCTCCTAGACCGCCTGCTTTCCCTTGTGCGCCGAGAGCCCGAGGACCGCGAAGGCATCAAGGCCGTCCTCGAAGCCGCGCACGAGCGCGATCTGCTCGACGCGGAGTCGTACAAGATGATCAAGGGCGCGCTAGCCGTGTCCGAGGGCACTGTCGGCGACATCATGGTCCCGCGCTCGCGCATGGATCTGCTCGATGTCACGCAGCCCATTCCCTACCTGGTGGCCTCGGTGATCGAAACCGCGCATTCGCGGTTCCCCGTCTACGAGGGCGATCGCGACAACATCATCGGCATCCTGCTCGCCAAGGATCTGCTGCGCTGCATGCTGGAACCCAACATCGACGTGCGCTCGCTGGTCCGCCCGGCCGTGTTCATTCCGGAATCCAAGCGCCTGAACGTGCTGCTGCATGAGTTCCGCGCCAGCCGCAACCACCAGGCCATCGTCATCGACGAGCACGGCGGCATTTCCGGGCTGGTCACGATGGAAGACGTGCTGGAACAGATCGTCGGCGACATCGAAGACGAGTTCGACGAAACCGAGGAAGACTCCATCTTCCCTGAAGGCGAAAACCAGTGGCGCGTGCTCGCGGCCACCGACATCTCGCACTTCAATGAAGTATTCGGCTGCCAGTTACCCGACGACGAGTACGACAGCGTCGGCGGCTGGATGGGCGGTCAGCTTGGCCGCATCCCGCGCCGCGGCGACCACGCCGACATCGAAGGCCTGCGCCTGGAAGTGGCGCGCGGCGATGCCCGCCGGGCCATCTGGCTGCGCGTCAAGCGCCTTGCCGCTCCGCAGTCCGCAGCACCCGCCAACGACGCATGACCAGCACTGCGCGCAGCCGACTCCTGCGCGGCGCCGCCGGCCTCGTGCTGGCGGGCGCCGTCCACGCCCTGGCCTTTGCCCCCGGCCCGCTGCCCGGATGGGCGTTGGCGTTCACCCAGATCGCCGCGCTGGCGGTGCTGGCCCGCGTCACGCTGTACGCCCCGTCTGCCCGTCAGGCTTGGCTGCGCGGCTGGCTGTTCAGCTTCGCCAGCTATGCGCTGGGGCTGTACTGGATCTTCATCAGCCTGCACCGCTACGGCGATCTGGCCGCGCCGCTGGCCGTTGCCGCCGTGCTGGCGCTGTCGGCCTTCCTGGCCCTGTTTCCCGCCACCGCCAACGCGCTGGCGCGCCGCTACGCGCCGCTGGCCCCGGATGCCACGCCGTCCCGCATCCTGACCGCCACACTGGTCTGGGCCGCGATGTGGGCCGCGTTCGAATGGCTGCGCGCGGTGTTCCTGACCGGCTTTCCGTGGCTGAACATCGGCTACGCGCAGGTCGACAGCCCCATCGCGGGCTGGGCGCCGCTCGTCGGCGTGCACGGCATGGCGTTCCTGGCCGCGTTTGTCGCAGCCGCCGCCGCGAGCCTCTGGCAGCCCTCGCGCAAGGCCGGCGTGGCCCCGCGCCACGCGCTGGCCGCCGGCATCGCACTGGCGCTGGCCGGGGCGGGCTGGCCGCTGTCGCGCATCGACTGGTCGGCGCCCGTGGGCGACCCGCTGAACGTGCGCCTCGTGCAGGGCAACATCGGACAATCCCAGAAATTCGATCCGGCGCTTCTCGAGCAGAGCGTGCGGCGCCACCTTGATCTGACGGCCATGCCGCCCGCGCCCGGCGTGCCCGCGCCGCAACTGATCATCCTGCCCGAGACCGTGCTGCCCATCTTCCAGGATCAGCTCGATCCGCGGGTCTGGGAGGTCTGGCGCGACCTGGCCCGCCAGCGCAACACCGTCATCGCGATGGGCGTGCCGCTGCACGATCGCGTGGACGGCCGCGAACGCTACACCAACAGCGTCATCGGCTTTGACGGCGCCACGCCGGTCGAACAGCTGCTGGGCGGCAATACCGCCATGCGCTACGACAAACGTCATCTCGTGCCGTGGGGCGAGTACGTGCCGCCCGGCTTTCACTGGTTCGTCGAGATGCTCAACATTCCGCTGGGCGACTTCGACCGGGGCGGCGAACGCCAGACGCCCTTTGCCGTCGGCGGCCAGCACATCGCCTTCAACATCTGCTACGAAGACCTCTTCGGCCCCGACCTGCTACCCGCCTTGCAGCCCGGCCCCAACGGCGAGCCGGGTGCGACCATCCTGGTTAACGTCAGCAACCTGGGCTGGTTCGGCGACAGCTGGGCGCTGCGTCAGCACTTGCAGATCGGCCGGCTGCGCACCATCGAAACCGCGCGGCCGATGCTGACCGCCACCAATACGGGCATCACCGCGGCCATCGATGCGAAGGGCCATGTTGCCGCCCAGCTTGCGCCGCTGCAGGCCGGCGTGCTGCCCGTCTCCGTCCAAGGCATGACGGGGCTGACACCCTACGCGCGTTTTGGGGACAAGACCGCGCTCGCGCTGATCGGCCTGGCGCTCATCGCCGCCGTCGGCAGCGCCCGCCGCCCGCGCCGCGGCTGATCCCGGCTCACGCAAACAGGTTCGCGGGCAGCGAGCCTGTTTCGTCGGGCGGCGCCAACGGTCCGCTTCCCGCTCCCGTGTTTTCGATCGCCTCGGCAATGGCCTGCATGTCCTCGGCGTCCAGTTCCAGCTCGGCCGCGCCGATCACGCCATCCACCTGCGACGCGCTGCGCGCCCCCACAATGGCGCCTGTCACACCCGGCCACGCCAACGTCCAGGCCGCCGCCGCGGCAGCGACGGTGGCGCCATGCCGTTCCGCAATCGGCTTGAAGGCATCGGCCAGCGCCAGATTGCGTTCCAGGTCCGGCGAGCGGAAATCCGCGTGGCGCGACCGCCAATCGTCCGGCGGCAAGGCCCGTGCACGCTCGGCGCTGAACTTGCCGGTCAGCAGACCCGAATGCATGGGGCTGTACACGATCACTCCCGTGCCGTGTGACGCGCACCAGGGAATCAGGTCGCTGGCCGCAGTACGCTGGATCGCCGAAAACGGGGGTTGCAGCGTGTCCACGTGGCCCAGGTATTCGGCGGCGCGCAACTGCGCCAGATTGTGATTCGATAGACCGACCGCACGGACCTTGCCCGCCTGCTTGAGGTCCAGCAACTCCTGCCAGTACGCCTCCAGCGGTGTGCCGTCGCCCGCAGGCCAGTGCATCTGGTAGAGGTCGATGCGCTCGACGCCCAGCCGCCGCAGCGACCCCTCCAGCTCGCGCCGGATACTGGACGGCGCGCCCGTGCGCCGCGGCATGGCCTGCGGCTGCGCCGCCGACCACGTCAGGCCGCACTTCGTGAAGACATAAGGGCGCTCGGCGGCCGGCATCTGGGCCAGCGCCCGGCGCACGATGTCCTCGGAATGGCCCAGCCCATACACCGCAGCGGTATCGATCCAGTTGATACCGCGGTCGACCGCATGCCGGATCGCCTTGATGGATTCGGCGTCTTCCTGCGGCCCCCAGCCCACCGCCCATCCATTGCCGCCCATCGCCCAGGCGCCCAGGCCGATGCGCGTGATCTCCATGTCCGTGCGGCCCAGCGCGACGGTGGGAAAGGCGGTGCTGCTCATGGAGAAGTGCTCATGTGTCGATGTCCTTGCCGGTCTGCGGCAGCTTTCCGTGCGGCTCGCCATAGGGCGATCACGTGTAAAAAACGCGCGCCTCGCAAAAAAATCAGCCGTGTACGATAGCCCTTGCACAAGCCGTTGATTTTATTGATTTCTGCCTCAATCGACCACGGCTTGCCGCGTGGTTTTCGCGCAAAACAATGCCCTTCCCACGGCTATCCATCCCTCTTTTTTCGCAACTTTTTTGTTTTTTGCCATGAAGCGACTTGCACACCAAATTTAGTTCGTGCATAATCTCGTTTCTTCGCCAACGGCACTAAACAAAACCGGCAACGAAACAGCAAAAAACGCGCTTTAAACAGCAAGTTTCTAGCAAAAACGTTGAACGGATTGATTAGCGGAACGGGGGTATAGCTCAGCTGGGAGAGCGCTTGCATGGCATGCAAGAGGTCAGCGGTTCGATCCCGCTTACCTCCACCAGTCCAAAGCGAAGAGTAGTACAGCAAGTCCAAGTCCCCTTCGTCTAGAGGCCTAGGACATCACCCTTTCACGGTGAGTACAGGGGTTCGAATCCCCTAGGGGACGCCAGTCTTCTGGCATGCAGTAGAAGTGATGCAGTTGAAGTGACAATGTAGTTGAGTTAAGCCGCTGCGGAGCGGTAGTTCAGTTGGTTAGAATACCGGCCTGTCACGCCGGGGGTCGCGGGTTCGAGCCCCGTCCGCTCCGCCAAAAGCTCTCTCGCTCAGAGTCTTTCAAGAGCTCCGTTTTCGGGGCTTTTTTGTTTTATAAGTGTGAGACCTTGTTGTTTGAAGTTTGGGACAGCAGGACGCCCTGGGGGTATAGCTCAGCTGGGAGAGCGCTTGCATGGCATGCAAGAGGTCAGCGGTTCGATCCCGCTTACCTCCACCAGTCGCAGTACGGTAGTAAAGTTGTTAGTTCCGGGTCCCCTTCGTCTAGAGGCCTAGGACATCACCCTTTCACGGTGAGTACAGGGGTTCGAATCCCCTAGGGGACGCCAGCTTCCGCTGGCAAGCAGTACAAGCTGTCTTGACACCACAGCCGCAGTAAAGAAGTTTGAAGACATCAGTAAGCCGCTGCGGAGCGGTAGTTCAGTTGGTTAGAATACCGGCCTGTCACGCCGGGGGTCGCGGGTTCGAGCCCCGTCCGCTCCGCCAAGCACATTGCGCTTACCAAACGCTGCTCGCAGCACGCATCGAAAGCTCCGGATTCCGGAGCTTTTTGCTTTTGCGGATCTGCCTCAAGGCGACGCGTTCGCGGTGCAATCCCCTCCCGCTGTACCCCTTCCGCGAGACTCGTCCGTTTTGACCTCTGGACAGTACCGGCGCGCGGCTTCATGCTTGCGCGTACACGCCATGCGAAGAGAAAAGAGGCCTACGTGACCCCCAACGACGCCGCACCCCAAGCACATCGCCAACACCTGCAAAGCATCATCGCGGGCCTGAACGAGGGCATCATCCTGCTTGAGGCCGACGGCTCGATCGCCTGGGCCAACGCCAGCGCACTCGCGCTGCACGGCGCCAACGCCATCGAAGAGCTGGGCGGCACGCCCGCCGGCTACCGCAAGCGGTATACGCTTACCTACCGCAATCATCACCGCGTGCCGGCCCGCCAGTATCCAATGGACCGGCTTTCTGCGGGTGAAGAGTTCGAAGACCTGCTGCTGGATCTGGGCCGCAAGGACGACGACGAATTCACGCGCAACCTGATGGCGCGCGGGCTGGACCTGGACGATGGCGGTCCCATTCCGTACCGCGTGCTTATCCTTCACGACCAGACGGCCCAGGTCAATGCCGAGGAACGCTTCGAGCGCGCCTTCTCCGCCAATCCGGCGCCTGCGCTGATCTGCCGGCTTTCCGATCTGCGCTACGTCAAGGTGAACCAGGGGTTCCTGGAGATGACGGGCTATTCGCGCGACACGGTGCTGGGCAAATCGGCTTACGAACTGGACGTGCTGGACGGCAGCGACGACAAGGAAACCGCCGTGGCGCGGCTTAACGAAGGCCAGACCATTCCGCAGCGCGAAGGCGTGCTGAAACTGCCGGATGGCACCAGCAAGTTCGTCGTGGTGGCGGGCCAGCCCATCGACATGCACGACGAACCGTGCATGCTGTTCACCTTCATCGACCTGGAAGGCCGCAAGCGTACCGAAGAAGCCTTGCGGGAAAGCGAAGAGCGCTTTTCCAAGGCGTTCCAGCTGGCGCCCGTGCCGATGGCGGTCTGTGACGGCGACACCCTGAACGTGCTGAACCTGAATGACGCCTTTGCGGCGGCCACCGGCCTGTCGCTGGACGACAAGGCGGAACAGGACCTCGTCGAACTGGGACTGCGTCCGTACGAAGGCATGCTGGCCGGCCTGAAGCGCGGGGAAAGCGTCCGGAACCGCGAAGCCGTGATGATTGCGCGCGACGGCGGCGAGCTGGACTGCCTGGTGTCGGCCGAACCGGTCATGATCGGCGGACTGCGCCGCGTGCTGATCGTCATGCAGGACATCACCGAGCGCAAGCGATCCGAGACCGAACTGCTGACCGCGATCGAGGCGGTGATGCAGGACACTTCCTGGTTCAGCCGCGGCATCATCGAGAAACTGGCGCAACTACGCCAGCCCGCCCCCGCGACGCGCGACGTGGCCGAACTGGCGCAGCTCACCTCGCGCGAGCGCGAAGTCCTTGGGCTGTTATGCCAGGGGCATGACGACGACGGCATCGCCAAGGCGCTCAAGCTGTCGCGCAACACGGTACGCAATCACGTCGCCACGATCTACAGCAAGATCGGCGTGCATCGGCGCAGCGCCGCCATTGTCTGGGCACGCGACCGCGGCATCACCGGCCACGAAAGCGCTCGCAACCGCGATAAGCAGACGAAGTCCTGAGACCGGCGGGATTGGATTTACAATTTGAATCAAAATATTCACCCCCTCGGCGTCCCCGAAGATGCCATCGCTTTAGAACTCGTGGCCGCCCAAAAGCGGCCATTTTCATTGATCGCCCTGCCAACCCACCCCTAAATCCGCGCTTATCACCCGCATTGCGCAAATCGGCCGCCCCTTCTTACGATCCGCCGATCCAGCCCCTGGCCCACTGGCCACCGGGGCGAGATCCGGCCACGAACGAAGGAGCCCCCGATCATGCAGACTGCGACCATTCCCGTTCCAACGGTGCCCAAGCGCCCGCCCGCCTCGGCATGGAGCACCGACGCCATCATGGCGCTCTACGAGCTGCCGTTCATGGATTTGATGCACCGGGCGCAGCAGACGCACCGCGCCCATTTCGATCCGAACGTCATCCAGCTGTCCAGTCTGCTGTCGATCAAGACCGGCGGCTGTCCCGAGGATTGCGCGTATTGCCCGCAGTCCTCGCACTACGACACCGGCGTGGACGCCGACAAGCTGATGCCCCTTGAGGACGTGGTCGCCGCGGCGCGCGCGGCGCAGGCGGGCGGCGCCCAACGATTCTGCATGGGCGCCGCGTGGCGCAGTCCCAAGCCGCATCACCTGGATGCCGTGGCCGAGATGGTCAGCGCCGTCAAGGCGCTGGGCCTGGAGACCTGCGTGACGCTGGGCATGTTGAAAGATGGCCAGGCCGAGCAGTTGAAGGACGCCGGCCTGGACTACTACAACCACAACCTGGATACCTCGCCGGCGTTCTACGGCAAGATCATCTCCACGCGCACCTACCAGGACCGCCTGGACACGCTGGACCGCGTTCGCGACGCCGGCATCAGCGTATGCTGCGGCGGCATCGTCGGCATGGGCGAATCGCGCCGCGAGCGCGCCGGCCTGATCGCCCAGCTCGCCAGCATGGAGCCCTACCCCGAGTCCGTGCCGATCAATAACCTGGTTCAGGTCGAAGGCACGCCGCTGTCCGCCGTCGAGGCGCTGGACCCGTTCGAGTTCGTCCGCACCATCGCGGTGGCGCGCATTGCAATGCCGCGCGCCGCGGTCCGTCTGTCGGCCGGACGCGAGGCCATGGACGACGCGCTGCAGGCGCTGTGTTTTCTGGCAGGCGCCAATTCCATGTTCTACGGCGACGCGCTGCTGACCACCGCCAATCCGCAGATGGCCGCCGATCAGTGCCTGCTCGATCGCCTGGGCATGCGGGTCGACGCGGACGCGCACGCCCACCAAGAGGTGCCGGCATGCCCCTGACCCCAGGCCTTCTCTATCTCGCGGCCAGCGTCGCCTGCAGTGTCACCGTGGCCGTCATGCTGAAGCTTGCACGGCGTTGGCAGGTGGACGTGCGCCAGGCAATCGCCATGAACTACGCCGTGGCCGCCCTGCTCTGCTCGCTGGTGCTGCGCCCCGACCCGGCGCGCCTGCTGGCGCCGCAAACACCGTGGCTGGTGCTGGCGGCGCTGGGCGTGCTGTTGCCCAGTGTCTTTCTGGCAATGGCCGCGGCGTTGCGGCATGCGGGCATCGTGCGCAGCGATGCCGCGCAGCGCCTGTCACTCTTCATTCCGCTGCTGGCCGCGTTCGTGCTGTTTGGCGAGCCAGTCACGGGCCGCAAGCTGGCCGCGATCCTGCTGGCGTTCACCGCCCTCTTCTGCCTGTTGCGCCAGCCGCCGCGCATCCGCCTGTCCGAGGAGACGGCTGCGGGCGACGCCCGCGCCATGTGGCTCTGGCCGCTGGTGGTGTGGGCGGGCTATGGCGTGATCGACATCCTGTTCAAGCAGGTTGCGCGCACCGGCACCGCGTTTGCAGGCGGCCTGCTGCTCGCCTTCCTGATGGCGGGCGCGCTGATGCTGGCGTATCTGCTGTGGCGCCGCGTGCGCTGGCAGGCGCGGCATCTGGCCGCGGGCGTGGCGCTGGGGATGGCCAACTTCGGCAACATCCTGACCTACGTGCGCGCACACCAGTCGCTGCCCGAGCATCCCGCGCTGGTGTTCGCGTCCATGAACATGGGGGTGATCACGCTGGGCACCCTGGTGGGCGCCCTGGCGTTTCGCGAACCGCTCACCCGTCTGAACCTGCTGGGCATCGCGCTGGCGTTGTCCGCCATCGTGCTGATGACGCCCTGGTAGGCGGGATTCAGGTGCCCGTGCGCCGCTGGCGTTCGGGCTCGGCCTCAGGGGTGACATCCGGGGCGGAATCTACTGCCGAATCCTGCCCGGCATTCGCCCCGGCGTCCGGTCCCGCCACCGGATCTGCAAAGGCGCCCATTGGCGCGTCGGCAGCAAGGGGGTCGGCTGGGGCGGGTTCCGCCGCGGCCTCGGGCGGCGCCGGCGCCGCGGACGGATCGGGCTGCACCATTTCCATGGCGATGTCGTTCTCGGGGTCCACCCGCGGATCCAGCACCGCCGCCGCCGGCGAGCTTTGCAGGGTGTCGGGCATCGGCACGAAATGCGTCGGCGCCTCGTCGACCTGGTGCGCGCCCGTGACGCGCGTCGGCCGCACCTGCCAGACCAGAATCACGGCGCACGCCGAGATGAACACGTAATACATGGCGGGGCCGCCCAGCGACATCATCCAGCCGGCGATCATGGGCCCGACGCAGGCGCCCAGGCCGTACGTCATGAGCAGCACCGCCGACAGGCTGACGCGGCGCTCGGACTCCACGTGGTCGTTGGCAAACGCCGCGCCCAGCGGATACAGCGTGAACTGCAGGATCCCGAAGATGCAGGACATGGCGACCAGCGCCCAGAACGGCAACGCGATCCAGCCCCACATGACGGCGGGCAGCAGGACCAGCAGCAAGGCGTTAAACCGGATGAGACCGGCGCGATTGATGCGGTCGGACAGCCAGCCCATCGGCCATTGCGACAAGAGGCCCGCCGTGACGGCGGCGGCAACGAAGATGGCGGCCTGCGAGGTGGACAGGCCGTTCTTGGCGCCGTAGACCGCCGCCAGGCCATAGAACGCGCCGGACAGGTTGCCCGCCACGAAAAGGACAGTCATGGACAGCGGCACGCGCCGCATGAAGAACCGCACGTCCAGCGGCGCAGGCAGCGGCGTGGGCGGGTGCGAGCGCGCCGTCACCGCGAGCGGCACCAGGCACAGCACCAGGCACATCGCAACCAGGGTGAGCGGACGCAGGTCGAGCGTGGCGTAGGCGGTGAGCGCCAATTGGCCGAGCACGGTGCCCAGGCCGGAAACGACCATATACACGGAGAACACGCGGCCGCGCTGGTGGTTTTCGGTCTGCTCATTGAGCCAGCTCTCGATCACCATGAACTCGGTCACCATCACGATGCCGGAGATGACACGGAACACCAGCCACAGCGGCATGGAATCGACCAGCGTCTGCGCCAGGATCATGCTGGTGGCGATGGCGGCACAGGCAACGAAGGCGCGGATGTGCCCGACGCGGATGATGAGCTTGTGTCCCAGCCGCGCGCCGCAGACAAGACCCAGGTAGTAGCCGGCGATCAAGGTGCCGATCCACACCTCGCTGACGGACTGCGCAGTCAGGCGCAGACCCATGTAGGTATTGAACAGACCCGTGCCGATGAGCATCAGCAAGGTCGCGAAATAGAGCGACGAGAACGATGAGATCGTGGAGAGCATGGCGTGGACAACCGCTGCTGGCTTTCAGCGCCGCGGGCCGCCGGGGCGGCCCGCAACACTGGCGGTAAAACAGGAACCTGCGGGGATCAGGCTTGCGAGAGCATGGTGGCCGCGTCGCTGACTTCGAACTTGCCAGGCGCTTCCACGTTCAGTTGCTTCACGACGCCGTCGACGATCAGGGCGGAGTAGCGCTGCGAGCGCACGCCCATGCCGCGCTGGACCAGGTCCAGTTCGAGGCCGAGTTCCTTGGTCCACAGCGCGGAGCCGTCGGCCAGCATGCGGACCTTGCCGTCGGTCTTCTGTTCGCGGCCCCAGGCGCCCATGACGAAGGCGTCGTTGACGGACACGCACCAGATCTCATCGATGCCCTTGGCCTTGAGGGCGGCGGCCTGTTCGACGTAGCCCGGCAGGTGCTTGGCCGAGCAGGTGGGCGTGAAGGCGCCCGGCACGGCAAACAGCGCGATGGTCTTGCCGCGGGTCAGGTCGGCGACCTGGAACGCGTTGGGGCCGAGCGAGCAGCCGGCGGTTTCGGTTTCGATGAATTCGGTCAACGTGCCATCGGGCACGCGGTCGCCGACTTTGATCGTCATGTAGATCTCCAGGATGAAAGGGGGCAATGCATTGAGGCAGGATCGCCTCACAGCCCCCATCATAGTTCGTGCGCGGCCGGCTTGCTGCCTTTGGCGTAAGCACGAAAAGAAGATGAACAGTTCGAAACGACTCCACACGGCAGCCTCACGGAGAGGAAACGCGCGCTTGCCATAATGCCGTGGTAAAGACATTGCCCGCCGCGGCCATGAGAGGCACTGCGCCGCGAATCGGGCCTTACAGGGAGATTTCGATGCGCAGATTCCTGACCGCCCTGACCTTGACCCTGACGGCCGCCGCCCCCGTGATGGCGGCCCCCGACGCCGCCGAGCAGGCCCAATACGATTCGTTTGTCGTGGCCGCCGGCGCATCAAACGGCGCCGCGCGCGCGTGCGGCGCGTCCGAACCCGACCTGGCGCAGCACCAGGACACGGCACGCAAGAACCTCACGCGCTATGCCGAGGAGTATGGGTTTGCCGCCAGCGGGTATGACGCCGAGTTTGCCAAGGGGCAAGCCGAGGGCAAGACAATGATGGAAGACATGAAGCGGTCCGGCGTCGATGGCTGCCGGGGCGTGCTGGGCGGGTTTCAGACCGAACGGGTGATGAAGTACGAGGATATGAAGCGCGCGCTGGCAGAGGTCAGCGACGGGCTGCCGGGGGAGAAGGCGCGGTAGCCCGTAGGCGCAGCCCGCGCCGCTCTTCCCTTACAACCCGTTCTGCTTGAACCAATCCAGCATCCGCGTCCACGCCTGCTCCGCTTCTGCCTTGCGATAGGACGGGCGGTAGTCGGCGTGAAAGGCGTGGCCCGCTTCGGGGTAGATGTCGATGCGGGAGGCCTTGGCGGCGGCGGAGCCCTTGGCCAGTTCCACGCGCATGCGGTCGACGTCGGTTTGCGAGATGCCGGCGTCCTTGCCGCCGTAGGCGCCCAGGACCGGGGCCTTCAGGTCATTGACGATAGCCAGGGCCGACTTGGGTTTGAGTTCGGAGGGGTCGCCCGCCAGTTGGCCGTACCAGGCGGCGCCGGCCTTGAGTTTGGGGTTGTGGGCGGCGTAGAGCCAGACCTGGCGGCCGCCCCAGCAGAAGCCGACGATGCCCAAGCGGTCCGGGTTGCCGCCATGCGCCGCCGCCCAGGCGGCGGTGGCGTCCAGGTCGGCGGTGACCTGTTTATCCGGGACCTTGCTGACGACCTCGGCCTGCAGTTTGGGGATTTCGGTGTACTTGGACGGGTCGCCCTGGCGCACGTAGAGTTCCGGCGCGACGGCGAGGTAGCCCAGGTGCGCCAGGCGCCGGCAGACGTCCTGGATGTATTCGTGCACGCCGAAGATTTCCTGGACGACGAGGATCGTGGGCAGGTTCTTCTTGCCTTCCGGCGCGGCGCGGTAAGCGGGGATCTTGCCGTCGGAAGTGGGGATCTCGACCTTGCCGGCCACGAGGCCCTTGGCGTCCGTGGCGATGGCAGTCTGTGCCGCCACCGGGCCTGCCGCCAGCGAGAAACCCGCCGCCGCGGAGGTAGCGAGAAAGCCTCGGCGGTCCAGCCGCAAGGGCGGGAGCAGGCTGTCGAAGTGCGCGTCCTGGTCTTTCATCGAAAAATCTCCGGGTAAAAGACGGGCACGGCGGGACGCGCCTCGCGTCCCTGCCGGGGCCTGCCAAGTTCACTTCAGGGAGAAGTCCACGCGCGAGGGTTGCCCCTCGTCCTTGATGCCATCGGCGTCCAGCTGCGACGCGACGATGAACACGCGATCCGCGAGTCCTTCCTGGGCTTGCAACTTCTCATAAACCGCCTGCGCGCGGGCATCGGCCAATTGGCGCAGCTGATCCTCGCCGACGGGGGCCGCCGCGCGCAGCATCGCTTCCATCTGCGCGGCCGGAATGGATTTGGCCATGCCGATGAAATTGCGCGGCTTGTCCTTGAGGTCGGTGTCATCGTAGACGGCTTCGAGGTATTTGGCACGTTCCGTCCCGGAGACCTCAACGCCCTTGGGATCGGGCTTCTTGCCGCGCGGCGCGACGTCCGCGGCCTTGGCGGCGCGGATCTTGGCGTCGACCCAGGCCTGGCGCAGGCCTTCCGTGTCGGTCTTGGGATCGGCGCGGCCGCTGATGTCCAGCTTCAGGGCCGGACGGTCGGCAAGCGCCTTGGTAAGGGTCTCGATGCGCTGGAGCGAGTCTTCGGTCAGCACGGCGCTGCCCGGCGCGAATTCGACATAGGACAGCTCTTCGCCGCCGCCGAACGCGGACGCGAGCAGGCTGAAGGGCGAGGTCACCGCCTTGACCACCAGGTTCATCAGCACGCGCACGACGATGCCGCCGACCGAGAACTCGGGGTCGTCCAGCGAGCCGGAGATCGGCAGGTTGATGTCGATGTTGCCGCGCGAGTCCTTCAGCAGCGCAACGGCCAGCAGCACGGGCAGCTTGGTGGCGTCCGGGCTGTTGGTCTTGTCGCCGAAGGTGAGCTGGTTGAGCACGACGTGATTGGTCGCCTGCAAGGCCCGGTTCTTGATCTTGTATTCCAGGTCGACCGACAGCTTGCCGCGTTTGATCGGATAGCCCACGTACTTGGCCGAATAGGTGTTGAAGCGCGGCAGGTCGACGCCCTTGGCCGAGGCCTTCAGGTCCAGCGTCAGGTACTTGGCGAAAGGCTGCACGATGCCGCTGATCGAGAGCGGCGCGGTCGTGTAGACGCGGCCCGTGACCTTGACCTTGGCGGGCTGGGGATTGGTGGACGAAACGGCGGTGATGTCGCCCTCGATGCTGGACAGTTCAGCGACGTAGTTCGGCTTGACGAAACGGTCGGTGAAGGTCATGCGGCCGCGGGTCAGCGTGACGCTGTTGACCGAAATGTCCGGCATGGCGGCCGCGCCGCTGCCCTTGGCCGGCGCAGTGGCCGCGGGCGGCGCGGGCGGCGGGGCCGGGGGCTCGGCGCTGCGGCCGGGTGTCTGGGTGTCTTGCGTGATCGAGCCGCCGGCCTGCCCGGGCGCGGCCACCAGATCCATGACGTTGAGCCGGCCCTGCGCGTTGAGCAGGATGCGGCCGTAGAAATCTTCAAGGGCGATATCGCCCAACCGCGCGCCGATCTTGTCGCCCGCCACGGAGATGTCCATGCCGGTAAAGCCCAGGCGCTTCCAGTTCAGGAAGTCGTCCTTGTTGACGCGGTCCTGCAGGTCCAGGTCGGTGATGTCGACGCCGCCCTTCCAGCCGGCCTTCATCGGCGCATTGCCGGCGGCGGCGGTGAATTCGGCGTTGCCCTTGGCGCTTAGCGTGACGGCGCGGACGGTGGCGTTCAGGCTGGAGGCGAAGTACGGCGCGAAGCTGGCGACGTTCAGGTTGGACAGGTCGACCGCGGTCTTGAGCGTGAGCGGCTGCGGCGTGAAGACCCCTTTGAGGTCCAGCTTGCCGTCGCCCTGGACGCCGGCTGCGGCCACCGTGAAGTTGCTGGGGCCCGGTCCCAGGGCTAGACGGTCGGCCGTGATGCGAAGGGACTGCATGGCGATGTCCAGCACCGGCTTGAGCGATTCGTCGCGGGCCTTGAACTGCGTCAGGTCGGCCTGCACGGCGGTGGCGGACGCATCGATCGCACCGCCCTTCTCGCGCACGTGCAGTTGCGCGGTGGCGCCCAGCCGGCCGTCGAGCAGGGTGATGGGCGCGGCGGAGCGCACGGCCGGCGCCAAGGGCGCCAGCGCGATGTTGCCCAGACGCACGTTCATGTCGAGCGACAGCGGCTTGATGACCAGCGGCCCCTTGGCGCGCAGCCAGCCGCCGTCGGTGCTGTTGTCCATGGTCAGCCACAGGTTGATGGGCTGGTCCGGCGGCTGCGGCAGCGCCACGCCTTCGACGGTGGCGGCCAGGCCGGTCATCACATAGTCCAGCTTGCTGACCGCATCGGTGACGTAGACCTCGCCTTCATGCAGGTTGAAGGCATCGAGCACGACCTTCCATTCGGCGGGCGCGGGGGCCGGCGTGGCGGGCGCGGGGGCCGGCGTGGCGGGCGCTTGACCGGCGGGCGCCGTGGCTGCTTGGTCTGGGCGCGGTGCCGGAGCTTGAGCGGCCGGCGCGGCGGGCGCGTGACCGGCCGGCGCAGGAACCGGCGCAGGCGCGCCGGCCGCGCCCGGCGCAACCTGCGGCCCGCTTGGGGAAAGCGGCTTCAGGCCGCTGGCCTTGCGCATCTCGTCCCGCACGGGCGTGGCCGTCGGTTCCACGCCGCCCAGCGCCTTCAATCCCGCGACGACGTCCTGCCAGTTCAGGTGTTCGTTGGCGTGACGACGCACATGGATTTGCGGCGCCCAGAGGCCGACCTCGCCGATATACACCTGCCGCGCAATCGGCTCCAGTTCCAGCCGGCTGACGGTCAATGCGCTCCAGGCGGCCAGATTGCCGCCGGACGGGTCGCGCACGTCCAGGCGGCGCAACCCCAGGTCGCCGACGATGCGGATCTTGGGCGGCGCGTCCTTGGGCTGCTCGAAGACGACCTGCAGATTCGAGTCGAGCAGCGCGCGCTCGACCTTGAAGGGAAGCGGCATGGGCCAGACGTCGGCCCACTTCTCGAGCTGCAGGCCGTCGAAGGCCACGCGCAGCGTGGACGAGGGGACCACATCGAACGGCCGCGCCACGCCGGTCAGGTCGAAAGGGCTGCCGTTGATGCGCAGGTGCAGGCGCGGCTGCACGTCGATATCGGTGGCGTAGCCGAAGGTCGAGATGAACGGCACCCCGATGGTGAACTCGTCCACGACCTGCTTGCGGCCGGTGACCTTGTCGTCCAGCGTGATGGCGCCGTCCTCGATCACCATGTTGTTGAGCGAAAAGCGCGGCAATCCTTCGTCCGGCTTGGGCGGCTCTTGGGGCTTGGCGGCGGCCAATTCGGCCACGCGTTGTTCTATGTCAGAGAAATTGAAGCGCAGGACGTCTTCGCGGACGATGGCGATGTTAGGCTGCCGAAGCGTCAGACGGTCGACCACCGGCGCGAACCAGAACAGCGATGTCCACGACGCGCTGGCATCCAGTTCAGCCAAGGTCAACAGCGGCGTCTGCGAGCCAGGCTGCGCCACGGTCAGGTCTTGCGCGCGGACGGTCAGCGTGAACGGATTGAAGGTGATCTTGCCGACGGAAACGTCGCGCCCGATCATCTTTGCGACGTCATCGGTCAGCACGCCGTGCAGCACTTTCGGCACCTGCCACGCTGCCACGCCAAACAGAATCAGCACGAACGCCACAATACCCAGGAGAATCTTGCCGGCGCGTCGGGTGAACCGTAGCTTGGGCATCCGCACGGGCATTGAAAGTCTCCTGATACACATTGAAGGCGATCCAACCTTCCTCTGACTGCTGGCGCGATTATCGCGCCCCCTTAACTGCTCGTCTATCATAGGCGGAACAGCGGACCCCGCCGGCCAGCCCGGCCCCGCTCTTTTCATTCATTAACAATTCTTGATCCCGATTTCCATGTCCGAGACCACCCCCACCTTGAGTCACCTGGACGAAGCCGGCCAGGTCCGCATGGTCGACGTCATCGCCAAGACGGACACCGAGCGCGTGGCGGTTGCCGCCGGCAGCATCCGCATGAACGCCGTCGCCTATGGCCTCTTGACCCAACCCGGCCAGGGCAAGGGAGAGGTGCTCAACACGGCGCGCGTGGCCGCGATCCTGGCCGCCAAGCGCTGCGCCGACATGATCCCCCTGTGCCACAGCCTGCCGCTCGCGTTCGTCGGCGTGGAATTCGCCTTGAACGACGCCGAGCATCGCATCGACATCCTGGCCACCTGCCGCACCAGCTACAAGACGGGCGTCGAAATGGAAGCCATGATGGCGTGCAGCGTGGCCGCACTGACCATCTACGACATGTGCAAAGCTGCCGACAAAGGTATCGTGATCGAACAAGTTCGCCTCAAGTACAAGGCGGGAGGTAAAAGCGGTGAATGGCGCAACGATTAATCTTCTGTACTTCGCGCGCGTTGCCGAACTGGTCGGCAAGCGCACCGAAACCTGGCCCCTCGCGGGCGAATCCACCGGCGCGCAGTTGCTGGCCGCGTTGGGCGAACGCTATCCCCAATTGGAACCGGCCACGCGCCTGAAGCTGGCCATCAACCAGACGCACGCCAAGCCCACCGCCCCGATCCGCGCGGGCGACGAGGTCGCGGTGTTCGAACCGGTCACCGGAGGCTGACGCCATGATCCGCGTCCAGGAAGCCGACTTCGACGGCGCGGCGCTGACCGCCGCGCTGCGGGAATCCGCCGGCCCCGGCGTGGGCGGCATCGTGACGTTCGTGGGCTACGTGCGCGACTACGCGCCCGATACCCCCACCGACACGCTTTTTCTCGAACACTATCCGGGCATGTGCGAGCGTGAGCTCGAAGAAATCGCCGCCACGGCCCGCGCGCGCTGGAACCTGGCAGGCACGGTCATCGTGCACCGCGTGGGCGCGCTGCACCGCAACGCGCAGATCGTCTTCGTGGCGGCGGCCAGCGCCCATCGTGGCGACGCCTTCCGCGGCTGCGAATACATCATCGACGCGCTCAAGACGCGCGCGCCCTTCTGGAAGCGCGAGACCCTCGCCGGCGGCGACAGCTTCTGGGTGGAACAGCGCCAATCCGACCAGGACCGCACGGACGCCTGGAATGAAGACACTGCCGACAACAAGGAGAATCCATGAGCGAAGCCACCCCGGTCCCGCTGGGCTGCGGCGTACTGACCATCAGCGACACCCGCAGCGCAGGTGACGACACGTCCGGCAATCTGCTGGCGCACAGCCTGGCGCATGCCGGCCATCAGTGCGTGCGCCGCGACATCGTGCGCGACGACATCTACCAGATCCGCCGCGTCATCAGCGACTGGATCGCCGACCCCGAGGTGCAGGTCATCCTGACCACCGGCGGCACGGGCTTCTCGCATCGCGACCACACGCCGCAGGCCATCCTGCCGCTGCTGGATCGCGAAATTCCGGGCTTCGGCGAACTCTTCCGCCAGATTTCCTACACCGAGATCGGCAGCTCCACGATCCAGTCGCGCGCGTTCGCGGGGTCGGCCAACCAGACCCTGATCTTCTGCCTGCCGGGCTCGAACAACGCGTGCGAGACCGCCTGGACCAAGATTCTGCGAGAGCAGCTCGACAGCGGCCACGGCCCCTGCAATTTCGCCTCGCAGTTTTCGAAACGCGAACTAGAAGCCTGACCCATGCTGGATTTCGATCAAGCCCAGACCCTGCTGGCCAACGCCGCCGCCCCCCTTCAACGCACCGAACACGTCGACCTGACGCAGGCCAGCGGCCGCGTTCTGGCCACGCACCTTGACGCCACCGTGGACATTCCACCGGCCGACAACAGCGCCATGGACGGCTATGCCCTGCGCCTGGCCGACTGGAACCCGCAAGCGCGCCTGCCGATCCAGCAGCGCTGCTACGCGGGCGACGTGCCCGAACCCTTAAAACCCGGCCACGCCATTCGCCTGTTCACGGGCAGCGTGATCCCGGCGGGCGCAGATGTGGTCGTCATGCAGGAAGACACCACCGAAGCCGACAACCACGTCCAGATTTCGCGCGAACCCCGGCTGGGCCAGCACATTCGCCGCCGCGGCGAAGACACGATGGCGGGCGCCGCGCTGCTGCCGGCGGGCACGCTGCTGCAGGCCGCGCACGTCGCCCTGCTGGCCTCGCAAGGCATGGCAACGATTCCCGTCTACGGCCAGCTTCGCGTCGGCATCCTGACCACGGGCGACGAGCTCGTCCTGCCGGGCCAGCCGCGCGCCACGGAACAGATCTACAACTCCAACGGGCCAATGCTGGCCGCGATGGTGCGCGGCATGGGCGCCCTGCCCGTTCACGTGCTGCATGCCCGCGATACCGAAGCCGATCTGCTGGACGCCTTCAAGACCCTGCTGGCCGATTGCGATCTCGTGCTGAGCGTGGGCGGCGTGTCGGTGGGCGAACGTGACCTCGTCAAACCGGCGCTGGCCGCGCTGGGCGGCGAATTGTCGCTGTGGAAGGTGCGCATGAAGCCCGGCAAGCCGGTGGCCCTGGCGCAGATCGATAGCAAGCCGGTCGTCAGCCTGCCTGGCAATCCGGTGTCGGCCTATGCCGTGTTCGCCACGCTGGTGACGCCGCTGATGCGCCGCATGCAGGGCCGCGAAGACATCTTCCCGCCGGTCAGTCAGTTGCCGCTGCGCACCGCGCAGCCGCGCCAGGACAGCCGCGAGGAATTCCTGCGGGTGCAATGCCGCGTGGCCGACGAAGGCGGCAGCGAACTCGTGCCGTACGGCCATCAGGGATCGGGCGTGATCAGTTCATTGCCGTGGTCCACCGGCTTGGCGCGCCTGCCGGCCGACGTGCTGGTGCAGGACAGGGACACGGTCGCGTATTACGACCTGCGTCACTGGCTGGCGTAGCGCTCGGCCAGCGCCAGGTCTTCTGGCGTATTGACGTTCATGAAGGCATGCGGCGGGCAATCGTCGAACACCGCTTCGACCGCGCCCGCCCTCGCCTGCCAGAGACCCACCTTGCGGTCGCCTGACCGCAGATATTCCCGCAGGTTCGGCAGCAACGACGTGCGCAGCGCCATGCAGGCCGAATGGCGCTGGCCGTTGGCCGCGGCATAGGCCAGCGGCGCATCGGCCGCGGCAGCCGCGCCGATCAGGCGCGCGGCCAGATCTTCCGGCAGGAAGGGCGTATCGCAGGGCACCACCACCAGCCACTGCGCGGCGGATTCGGGCGGCGTAGCAGCCGACGCCTGCAGCGTCTGCAGCGCCGTCGCGATACCCACCAGCGGACCCTGCCAGGCGCCCAGTTCGCGTTCGCCATCGGCAACGACGTCGCCATACTGCGCGTAACGTTCCGGGTGCCGGTTGGCGCTGATGATGAGGCGGCCGACCTGCGGCGCAAGCCGGCGCACGATGTGCGCGACCATGGGTTCGCCGTGCAGCGCGACCAGTCCCTTGTCCTGATGATTCATGCGGGAACCCTGCCCGCCGGCGAGGATCAGGCCGGCCAGCCCGTCGCGTTGAAATTCAGCCACCGATGTAGCTCATCTCGATCTTGCGCGATGGGTCCGCCATGTTCTGGCCGCGCAGTTCGGAATAGTTGTCCCCGCGCGCAGACCAGATGCCCGCCAGGATGCGCGCCAGTTCCTCGTCCGTCGCGCCATCGCGTAGCGGCGCGCGCAGGTCGTGGCCTTCGTGGGCGAAAAGGCACAGGTAGAGCTTGCCTTCGGGCGACAGGCGCGCCCGCGTACAGCCGCCGCAGAAGGCGTGCGTGACGCTGGAGATGACGCCGATCTCGCCGCCGCCGTCCACGTAGCGCCAGCGCTCGGCGACGCGCCCCATTTCGACCGATTCCACGGGTTCCAGCGGATACACGGCGCCGATGCGATCCAGCACTTCGCGCGATGGCACCACTTCGGCGAGATTCCAGCCGTTGCTGTTGCCCACGTCCATGTATTCGATGAAGCGCAGGACGTGGCCGCTGTGGCGAAAGCGTTCGGCCATGGGCAGGATCTGCCCGTCGTTCAGTCCCTTGCGCACCACCATGTTGACCTTGACGGGCGCCAGGCCCGCGTCCGCCGCGGCGTCGATGCCGCGCAGCACATCGTCCGGCGTGAAGCCGCTGTCGCTCATGCCCTGGAACATGGCGGCGTCCAGCGCGTCCAGGCTGACCGTCACGCGCGTGAGCCCGGCGCTTTTGAGCGCGGCGGCCTTGCGCGCGAGGACGCTGCCGTTGGTGGTGAGGGTGAGGTCCAGCGGCCGGCCCAGCGGCGTGCGCAGTTCGGCCAGCATGCCGACCAGGTTTTCGATGTGCTTGCGCAGCAGCGGCTCGCCGCCGGTCAGGCGGATCTTTTCGACGCCCAACTGCGTGAAGATGCCGGCCAGCCGGCTGATTTCTTCGAACGACAGCAGCGCCGAATGCGGCATGAAGCTGTAGCTGCTGTCAAAGACCTCGCGCGGCATGCAATAGGTGCAGCGGAAGTTGCAGCGGTCAGTGACGGAAATGCGCAGGTCGCGCAGCGGACGCGCGCGCTGGTCCAGCGCGGGCTGCCCGTTCGGCGGACGTTCGCCAGGCTGGGCAAAAGGCCGTGGCGGACTCCGGTGATCGGCAAGGATTATCACTTTGCTCATTGGCACATCATATCCCGGCGGATCGCGGCGCGCGTTCCCGCGGAAAGGCCTCTTCCAGGGTCTGCAGCCGGCCGGTGTCGCGGGCGTCGTAGCCGACAAGCTGGCCCACGTAACCGACATAGTCCGGGCCGCGCATGATGGACAGCAGGTCCTGCATGGCCGGCGTGTCCAGCGACGCCTTGCGGATGGCAAAGAAATAGCGCTCGCGCACCAGCGGAATGAAGTCCAGCCCGAAGCGGCAGGCCGCCGTCTCCACGCCGACCCCTGTGTCCGCCATGCCGCTGGCAATGTGCGCCGCGATCGCCATGTGGGTGAATTCGTTGGTTTCGTAGCCCTGCACTTCGCCGATGGACACGCCGGCGCGCTGCAGCATCAGGCCGACCAGATAACGCGTGCTGGAGCCGATCTGCCGGTTCACGAAGCGCACGTCGCTGCGGGCCAGGTCCGCCATGCCGCGGATCTGCTTGGGATTGCCGGCCGTGACGAACAATCCCGTATTGCGCACGGCCAGATGGATGAGCATGTATTCGTCGGCGTTGAGCCACTGCGCATAGCGTTCCATGATGGGAGATTCGAAATCGCCCAGCGGCACCTGAAAGCCCGCGAGGTCGCATTCGTGCCGTTCCAGCGACGCCAGGGCCTCGATTGCCGTGCGATAGCGCAGTTCCAGGCCGGGCGTGCGGTTGCCCATGTGCTGCATCAGGGATTCCACGGCAAAACCGTGGCTGGCGTGCAGGCGCAGGTGCGGGCCGCTTTCCGGCAGCAGGCGTTCAAGCTCTTCCTGCAATTCGGAGGCCATGCTGTCCAGCGTGGGCATCAGCCGCGCCTCGATGCGGCGGTTGGCCCATAGCAGCCGCTGCGCAAAGGGCGACAACTGCGTGCCCTGGCGGCGGTTGGTGATGAGCAGTTGCGTGCCGAAGATGGACTCGAAGCGCCGCAACACGCCCCACGCGTGCCGGTAGGACAGGCCGCAGGCGCGGCAGGCGCCCGCGATGTTGCCGGTGGCGTCGATGGCCGCCAGGAGCGCAAGCATGTCCTGCAACGGCACGGGCGTCGCCTCGTCGTCTCCGCCCAATGTCCATTGCGGCCGCAGGCCGATTCGGAACTTATATGTCATTTATTTCTTATTGAAGGCGTTCAAGTACCTCGTTAGAGTACACAAATAACGCGGCGGACGCGCGGTTTATATGTTTTTTTAAACATATTAATTGACCGTGATCCACCCGCCACATAAGCCCCCGTTGATGGGGTCACGCAACACAGGAGGAGACCGACGTGCACCTGCGCGAGGCAAAATCCGATCTGGCATCCAGCGGTGGCGCCCGGGGCGGCAAGCTGGCCCTGGACGCCGCTCAGGCATCCGCCACCCCGGCCATCGCGGCCACGGCCCGCATCCTTGCCCGGCTGAAAGACCAGCCCGGCCCGCTGCTGCCGGTGCTGCATGCGGTGCAGCACGAACTGGGCTGTATTCCGGCCGAGGCGGTGCAGACCATCGCCGAGGCCCTGAACCTCTCCCGCGCCGAAGTCCACGGCGTCATCACGTTCTACCCCCATTTCCGCACCGAGCCGGCCGCGCGCCACACGCTGGAGGTCTGCCGGGCCGAGGCCTGCCAATCCATGGGCGGCGAACGCCTGGCCGCCCATGCGCGCGCCGCGCTGGGCTGTGATTTCCACGCCAGCACCCCGGACGGCAACTTCACGCTGGAGCCCGTGTATTGCCTGGGCCTGTGCGCGCAGTCGCCCGCTGTCATGATCGACGGCCAGCCCCACGCCCGCGTTACCGAAGCCAAGCTGGACCGCCTGCTGGCCCGCACGCTGGAGGACACGCCATGAGCGCCCCCGTCGTCATCTACGTGCCGCGCGACGCCGCGGCGCTGGCCATGGACGCCGATACCGTTGCCCGCGACATCGAGCGCATGGCCGATCAGCGCGGCCTGTCCGTGCAGGTGGTGCGCAATGGTTCGCGCGGCCTGCTGTGGCTGGAACCCCTGGTTGAGATCGCCACGCCGCAAGGCCGCATCGCCTATGGGCCCGTGCAGCCGGAAGACGTGGCCTCGCTGTTCGACGCCGGCTGGCTGACGGGCGGCGAACACGCGTTGCGCCTGGGCCTGACCGAGGAAATCCCCTACCTCAAGCACCAGGAGCGCCTGACCTTCGCCCGCGTCGGCGTGATCGATCCGCTGTCCCTGCAGGACTACGCCGCGCATGGCGGGTTGCAAGGCTTGAAGCGCGCGCTGGCCATGGCGCCGGCGCAGATCGTCGACGAAATGGTGGAATCCGGCCTGCGCGGCCGCGGCGGCGCGGCGTTTCCCACCGGCATCAAATGGAAGACCGTGGCGGGCACGCCCGGCGACACCAAATACATCGTCTGCAACGCCGACGAAGGCGACTCGGGCACCTTTGCCGACCGCCTGCTGATGGAAGGCGACCCGTACGTCCTGATCGAAGGCATGACGATCGCGGGCCTGGCGGTCGGCGCGACCTACGGCTACATCTACGTCCGCTCCGAATACCCCCACGCCATCGCCACGCTTGAAGCCGCGATCGCGCGTGCCCGCAGCGTCGGCTGGCTGGGCGACGACGTGCACGGCAGCGGCCGCCGCTTCGACCTGGAAGTGCGCAAGGGCGCGGGCGCCTACATCTGCGGCGAAGAAACCTCGCTGCTGGAAAGCCTGGAGGGCAAGCGCGGCGTGGTGCGCGCCAAGCCGCCGCTGCCCGCCATCTCGGGCCTGTTCGGCAAACCGACCGTCATCAACAACGTCATCTCGCTGGCCACCGTGCCGATCATCCTGGCCAAGGGCGCGGCGTATTACCGCGACTACGGCGTGGGCCGTTCGCACGGCACGCTGCCCTTCCAGCTGGCCGGCAATCTCAAGCAAGGCGGGCTGGTGGAGAAGGCCTTTGGGCTCAGCCTGCGCGACCTGCTCTACGAATTCGGCGGCGGCAGCGCGTCCGGCCGGCCGCTGCGCGCGGTGCAGGTGGGCGGACCGCTGGGCGCCTACCTGCCCGAATCGCAATGGGACGTGCCGCTGGACTACGAAGCCTACGTCCAGATCTCGGCCATGATCGGCCACGGCGGACTCGTCGCCTTCGACGACACCGTGGACATGGCGCGCATGGCGCGTTACGCCATGGAGTTCTGCGCCATCGAGTCCTGTGGCAAGTGCACGCCGTGCCGCATCGGCTCCACGCGCGGCATGGAAACCATCGACAAGATCGCGGCCGGCAGCCAGAGCCGCGAACAGCGCGAACAGCATGTGCATCTGCTGCGCGACCTGTGCGACACGATGCTTGGCGGTTCGCTGTGCGCGCTGGGGGGCATGGCGCCCTACCCGGTGCTGTCCGCGCTGAACCATTTTCCGCAGGACTTCGGCATCGAGTCCTCCCAGTCTGCCGCCCACGCGGCCTGAACCCGAGACCGCCATGCTAGAAACCGTCATCAAGCGCGATCGCGACATGGGCACGCCGGCGCGCGTGTCCGAAAAGACCGTCACCCTGACCATCGACGGCCAGGAAGTCACCGTTCCCGAAGGCACGTCGCTGATGCGCGCGGCCGCGGACGCCGGCATCAACATCCCCAAGCTCTGCGCCACCGACAGCCTTGAACCGTTCGGATCGTGCCGCCTGTGCCTTGTGCAGATCGAAGGCCGCCGCGGCTATCCCGCGTCCTGTACGACGCCGGCCGAGAACGGCATGGTCGTCTTTACCGAAACGCCAAAGCTGCACGACCTGCGCCGCGGCGTGATGGAGCTGTACATCTCGGACCATCCGCTCGATTGCCTGACCTGCCCGGCCAACGGCGATTGCGAGCTGCAAGACATGGCCGGCGTCGTGGGCCTGCGCAACGTGCGCTACGGCCAGGACGGCGCCAACCATCTGAAGGCCGAGAAGGACGAGTCCAACCCCTACTTCACGTTCGACGCATCCAAGTGCATCGTCTGCAACCGCTGCGTGCGCGCCTGCGAGGAAACGCAAGGCACGTTTGCCCTGACGATCTCCGGCAAGGGTTTCGACTCGCACGTATCGGCCGGCCAGGACCAGCCCTTCCTGGATAGCGAATGCGTGTCCTGCGGCGCCTGCGTGCAGGCCTGCCCCACGTCCACCCTGCAGGAAAAGACCGTCATCATGATGGGCCAGGCCGAGCACTCGGTCGTGACGACCTGCGCCTACTGCGGCGTGGGTTGCGGCTTCAAGGCCGAAATGAAGGGCCAGGAAGTCGTGCGCATGGTGCCGTGGAAGGACGGCCAGGCCAACCGCGGCCATTCCTGCGTGAAGGGACGTTTTGCCTGGGGCTACGCCACGCACAAGGAACGCGTGCTCAAGCCCATGATCCGCAAGCACATCACCGATTCCTGGAAGGAAGTGTCCTGGGACGAGGCGATCAACTACGCGGCTTCCGAATTCCGCCGCATCCAGAGCCAGTACGGGCGCGATGCGGTCGGCGGCATCACGTCCTCGCGCTGCACCAACGAAGAAACCTGGCTGGTGCAGAAGCTGGTGCGCGCCGCCTTCGGCACCAACAACGTCGATACCTGCGCGCGCGTGTGCCATTCGCCCACCGGCTACGGGCTGAAGCAGACGCTGGGCGAATCGGCCGGCACGCAGACGTTTGACTCCGTCATGCACACCGACGTGGTCATCGTGATGGGGGCCAACCCCAGCAGCGGCCATCCCGTCTTTGCTTCGCGCCTGAAGCGCCGGCTGCGCGAAGGCGCGCGGCTGATCGTCATCGACCCGCGCCGCATCGAACTGGTCAGCTCGCCGCACATCAAGGCCGACTTCCACCTGCAGGTGCGGCCGGGCACCAACACGGCGCTGCTGTCCTCGCTGGCGCATGTCATCGCCACCGAGGGCCTGATCGCCGAGGATTTCGTGGCCGAGCGCTGCGAAGAAAAGGCCTTCAAGGAATGGCGCGACTTCGTGTCGCTGCCCGAGAACTCGCCGGAAGCCATGGAAGAAATCACCGGCGTGCCCGCGCAGGCGGTGCGCGGCGCAGCGCGCCTGTTTGCCACCGGCGGCAATGGCTCCATCTACTACGGCCTGGGCGTCACCGAGCACAGCCAGGGCTCGACCACCGTCATGGCCATTGCCAACCTGGCGATGGCCACCGGCAACATCGGCCGCGAAGGCGTGGGGGTGAATCCGCTGCGCGGCCAGAACAACGTGCAGGGGTCGTGCGACATGGGCTCGTTCCCGCACGAACTGCCCGGCTACCGCCACATCTCGGACAACACCGTGCGCGCCCAGTTTGAAAAGGACTGGGGCGTCACGCTGCAGCCCGAGCCCGGCCTGCGCATCCCCAACATGTTCGAGGCCGCGCTGGGCGGGTCCTTCAAGGGCCTGTACTGCCAGGGCGAAGACATCGTGCAGTCCGATCCCAACACGCAGCACGTGGCGGCATCGCTGGCGGCCATGGAGTGCATCGTCGTGCAGGACCTGTTCCTGAACGAGACCGCCAAGTACGCGCACGTGTTCCTGCCGGGTTCCTCGTTCCTGGAAAAGGACGGCACCTTCACCAACGCCGAGCGCCGCATCTCGCGCGTGCGCAAGGTGATGGAACCCAAGAACGGCAAGTCGGACTGGGAAGTGACGGTGGCGCTGTCCAACGCGCTGGGCTACCCGATGAACTACAAGCACCCGCGCGAAATCATGGAAGAGATCGCGCGGCTGACGCCCACGTTTGCCGGCGTCACGTACGACAAGCTCGACAAGCTGGGCAGCCTGCAATGGCCGTGCAACGACGACGCGCCGGAAGGCACGCCGATCATGCACATCGACCAGTTCGTGCGTGGCAAGGGCCGCTTCATGATCACCAAGTACGTGCCCACCGACGAGCGCAGCACGCGCCGCTTCCCGCTGCTCTTGACCACGGGCCGCATCCTGTCGCAATACAACGTGGGCGCGCAGACCCGCCGCACGCCCAACGTGATGTGGCACGGCGAGGACGTGCTGGAAATTCATCCGCAGGACGCCGAGGACCGCGGCGTGGCCGAAGGCGACTGGGTGGGCATCCAGAGCCGCGCCGGGGAAACCGTGCTGCGCGCGACGCTGACCGACCGCGTGCAGCCGGGCGTGGTATACACCACGTTCCACTTTCCCGAGTCCGGCGCCAACGTCGTCACCACCGACAGCTCCGACTGGGCGACCAACTGCCCCGAATACAAGGTCACGGCCGTGCAGGTGACGCGCGTGTCGCAACCGTCGGAATGGCAGCGGCAATGGTCGCGATTTGCGGACATCCAGCAAAAGCTCCTGCGCGAACGCTCGCGCGAGAGCGAGGCGGCGCTGACCGGGAAGTAACCGACAGCCAGCCAGGGATCCCATGCCTACGCCGACCACCGCCCGCCCCGACTGCACGCCGACCCAGGTCATCCGCGTGCGCTCGGGGGTCATCGCCACCGACGCCGAGACCGATTACGTGGCCGAGGAAACGCCGGTGGCGCTGGAATTCAACGGCATCAGTCACGCCACCATGCTGGCCACGCCCGCAGACCTGGAGGACTTTGCCGTCGGGTTCTCGCTGTCCGAAGGCATCATCGGCAGCGTGAGCGACGTGCGCGGCATCGATCTGCTGCCGCAATGCGGCGGCATCGTCGTGCAGCTGGAGATCTCGTCCGCCTGTGAAATGCGCCTGAAGACGCGGCGCCGCGCCATGGCTGGTCGCACCGGCTGCGGCCTGTGCGGCGTGGAAACCCTGCCCGAGGTGCTGCGGCCCGTGGCGCCGGTCGCCAATGGGGCGCCGGTGCGCATCAAGTCGGTGCTGGCCGCCATGCGCGACATGCGCGCCCGCCAGACGCTGCACGACATCACGGGCGCCACGCACGCCGCGGGCTGGTCGGGCGCCGACGGCGCCGTGGCGCTGGTCCGCGAAGACGTGGGCCGCCACAACGCGCTGGACAAGCTGGCCGGCGCGCTGGCGCGCCAGGCGGTCAACGGCGCCGACGGCATCGTCGTGGTGTCCAGCCGCGCCAGCTTCGAGATGGTGCAGAAGACGGCCGCGGCCGGCGTCGCGGTGCTGGCTTCGGTATCCGCGCCCACCGCGCTGGCCATCCGTCTGGCCACCGACGCCAACGTCACCCTGCTGGGCTTCACGCGCGATGGCGACGCCGCCATCTACACCCACCCCGAACGCATCCTTACCTGAACCGGACGCAAGACAGCAATGGAAATCGTCAACCTGATCCGCATGGCCAACCGCATCGGCCAGTTCTTCGACGCC
This sequence comes from Achromobacter sp. GbtcB20, assembly GCF_019091095.1. Taxonomy (NCBI): domain Bacteria; kingdom Pseudomonadati; phylum Pseudomonadota; class Betaproteobacteria; order Burkholderiales; family Alcaligenaceae; genus Achromobacter; species Achromobacter sp. GbtcB20. The sequence goes on from NZ_JAGXJZ010000008.1 coordinate 165,205, forward strand.
ATGCCGGACCGGCCCGAGGCGCTGGAAGGCGTCACCAACCACATCCAGAAGTTCTGGGAACCGCGCATGCGCACCGAGCTGCTGGATTTCCTGGCGCGCAGCCCGGACGGCGACGCCGGCGAGGAACAGCTGCACCCGCTGGTGCTGCAGGCGGTCACCCAGCATCGCGAGCGGCTGACGCCGCGCGCGCGCGTCGCATAGCGCACCCGGACCGCCCGCGCGGCGGTCCCCCCGCAGTGGCAGGACAGCAACAGATCCATAAAAGAGGCGGCGGGACCGGGCACTTCCGGCCCACGCACGCTATAAAGCCGCACCCCTGAGGAGACATCATGGAAAGTAGCGCCACCCTGGACCTGCCGGGCTCCCGGCCGGGATTTTTCGACAAAGAACGCACCATCGCGGGACCGGGCTTCTCGCGCTGGCTGGTGCCCCCCGCCGCGCTGGCCATCCACCTTTGCATCGGCATGGCCTACGGCTTTTCGGTGTTCTGGCTGCCCCTGTCCAAGGTGGTGGGCGGGGCCAAGCCGCTGGCCTGCCCGCCCGACATGAGCCTCGTGGCCGAACTGTTCACCACGAGCTGCGACTGGAAGATCTCGACCATGGGGTGGATGTACACCCTGTTCTTCGTGCTGCTGGGGTGTTCGGCCGCCTTGTGGGGCGGCTGGCTGGAACGGGCCGGCCCGCGCAAGGCCGGCGTCGTGTCGGCGCTGTGCTGGTGCGGCGGCCTGGTCATCTCGGCCATCGGCATCTACCTGCACCAGATGTGGATGCTGTGGCTGGGCTCTGGCGTCATCGGCGGGATCGGGCTGGGCCTGGGGTATATCTCGCCGGTGAGCACGCTGATCAAGTGGTTCCCGGACCGCCGCGGCATGGCGACGGGCATGGCCATCATGGGCTTTGGCGGCGGCGCCATGATCGGCGCGCCGCTGGCCGACATGCTGATGCGCCACTTTGCCACCCCGACCTCGCCGGGCGTCTGGCAGACCTTCCTGACCATGGCGCTGGTGTACTTCATCTTCATGATGTCCGGCGCGCTGGGCTACCGCGTGCCGCCCACCGGCTGGAAGCCCGCCGGCTGGACGCCGCCCGCCAAGCAGGTCAACAACGTCATGATCACCCAGCGACACGTGCACGTGAAGCGCGTCTGGGGCGTGCCGCAGTTCTGGCTGGTGTGGTGGGCGCTGTGCCTGAACGTCACGGCGGGCATCGGCATCCTGGGGATGGCTTCGCCGCTGCTGCAGGAAGTGTTCGGCGGCGGCCTGATCGACAAACCCGAACTGGGCTTTGGCCAGCTCGACAAGGACCAGCTCGCGGCCATCGCCGCGATTGCCGCCGGCTTTACCGGCCTGCTCAGCCTGTTCAACATCGGCGGCCGCTTCTTCTGGGCCAGCCTGTCCGACAAGCTGGGCCGCAAGATGACGTACTTCGTCTTCTTCGTCCTGGGCTTCGTGCTGTACGCCGCCATTCCGTGGACCGCGCACATGGGCGCCCTGGCGCTTTTTGTGGCCGCGTTCTGCGTGATCCTGTCAATGTACGGCGGCGGCTTTGCCACGGTACCCGCCTACCTGGCCGACCTGTTTGGCACCCAGATGGTCGGCGCCATTCACGGCCGGTTGCTGACCGCGTGGTCCGCGGCGGGCATCTTCGGGCCGGTTCTCGTCAACTACATCCGCGAATACCAGCTGTCCATCGGCGTGCCGCGCGCCCAGGTGTATGACATCACCATGTACATCCTGGCCGGCATGTTGGTCGTGGGCTTCCTGTGCAACCTTGCCATCCGCCCGGTCAACGCCAAGTACTTCATGACCGACGAGGAACTGGCCAAGGAAAAGGCGTTGGCGCACGAGCGCGCCGTGGCCGCCGAAACCCACGGCGTGGGCAGGTCGAACTTCCGCACGCCGCCCGCGCTGATCGCCTTTGCGTGGGCCTGCGTCGGCATTCCGCTGGCCTGGGGCATCTGGATCACGCTGCAAAAGGCCGTCGTGCTGTTCCACTGACCCCGCCATGCCGCGGCGCCCGGTGCGCCGCGCGACGGCCCCAGGGCGCGAAGCTGCTACATTGGCAGCCCGCGCCCTTCTCTTTTATGTGCCTTTCCCCATGATCCTGCCCTTCCCCCCATTCCCCGCCGGAGCGACCTCTTGAACGCGCCCGAACTGCACTGGGAAGAAAACGGCGTCGCCCGCTCGGCGCGCTGGCACTCGGAAACCGGCGCCACGCCGCCCAAGCGTGTCATCGTCGCCGACGACACCCTGACCGCGGACATGGCTTACCGCCACGCGTGCGAAGGCGTGGGCCTGCTGTGGCGCGGCGACTTCCAGAACGCGCGCCAGCTGTTGCAGGCCATCACCCGCCGCGTCGACAAGCGTCCGCGCAAACCGGTGGAAACCCAACTTGAGGCCTTCAACCAGCATCGTCAGGTCCAATCGCAGCGTGCCCGCATCCTGGGCATGCTGCTGATTCCCTTCGACGCCGGTCATACCATCCCCCTGCGCCGCGCGCCCGACGCGCATCTGGCCTGCGAAGCCGCGAACGTGCCGGGCGATACGCCCTACGTCGCGTCGCTGCGCGAACTGCTGGGCCTGATCGGCGCCTACGAGTGGCGCAGGAAGGGCGTGGAGATTCCCGCCCTGAACAACCGCATCCACCCGCACTACGGCGTGTTCTCGCCGGTGCGCGGCGAATACGTGGACCTGGTCGCCAACACGCCGATGCCGCGCGGCAGCGTGGCCTTCGATATCGGCACGGGCACGGGCGTGCTCGCCGCCGTCATCGCCCGCCGCGGTGGCAAACGCGTCATCGCCACCGACATGGATCCCCGCGCGATTGCCTGCGCGCGCGAGAACCTGGAACGCCTGGGATTGTCCGGGCAGGTCGAGGTCGAACAGACCGACCTCTTCCCCGAAGGCCGCGTGTCGCTCATCGTCTGCAACCCGCCCTGGCTGCCCGCGCGGCCCAGCTCGCCGCTGGAACATGCCGTGTACGACCCGGACAGCCGCATGCTGCGTGGCTTCCTGAATGGATTGAAGGACCATCTGACGCCGAACGGCGAAGGATGGCTGATCCTGTCGGATCTGGCCGAACATCTGGGGCTCCGCACACGCGAGCAACTGCTCGCGATGATCGAGGCCGCCGGCCTGCGCGTGATCGAAAAACTGGACACGCGGCCGATCCACGGCAAGGCGCGGGACGCGAACGATCCGCTGCATGCGGCGCGGTCCCGGGAGACGACGTCGCTGTGGCGATTGGGCGCGATTTGAAGGCATACGGACAACGATGAAAGGTCTGCGGCCCCCGGAGCGGGCGCCGCATGAACCTGGCGGCTGCATGGGCCCGCAATCGCGGACCACGGCGGGCGGGACCGCAACGGCGCGTGAAAAGTATTCGCCGCGCGCCGCTGATTGGCTACAATTAGCAATCATTCCCATTAGCATCTGCCAAGCCGACCCGTGCCGCCCGCCCACTTTGCGTCCTCCGCCGAATTCGTCAGCCTGTACCGCGAGCACCACGGCTGGCTCGTGCAGATGCTGCGCCGACGGCTTGCCGGCAATGCCGACAACGCCGCCGATCTGGCCCACGACACGTTCGAACGCGTCATGCGCAGCGAATCGCGCGCCGCGTTTGCCGAGCCGCGCGGTTTTTTGACCACGGTGGCCAAGCGCCTGTTGATCGACCAGTCGCGGCGGCGGGCGATCGAGCAGGCTTATCTTGAGACGCTTGCCGCGCGCAGCGAAGCGGTCGAGCCCAGCCCCGAGACGCATGCGCTAGTGGTCGAGGCGCTGGACGCCGTCTGCCGCATGATGGAGCAGTTGCCAGCGCGCGTGCGCCGGGTTTTCGTGCTGGCGCAGGTGGAAGGCCTGCCCTATCTGGACGTCGCCCGCGAGCTGGGCATTTCGGTGGCGGCCGTGCAGCGCGACATGATCAAGGCGTGGGAACACTGCTACGCGGCGCTGTACGCATGAGCGCTGCCCCCGCCGAACGGGTGCACCCGGACATCATCCGGCAGGCGGCGCAGTGGATGATGCGCACCGGGGATGCGCCCGACGCCGCCACGCAAGCCGCCTGTACGCAATGGCGCGAGGCCGACGCGCGCCACGAACTCGCCTGGCAGCGCCTGCAGGGCATCAGCCAGGACCTGAAATCCGCCACCTCCGCCAACCTGGCCGGCGCCGCCGCGGGCCAGACGATCTTGCGCTATTGCGACCAGCGTTCGCGCCGCGGCGCGCTGAAGTGGATGGCGGCCGGCGTCGGTCTGGGCGCCATGGGCTGGTTGGGCGCGCGCGAAGGCGTGTGGGACGGCAGCACCGTGTACCGGACCGCTACGGGCGAGCAGCGCGTCGTGCGCTTGCCCGACGGCACCGTGCTGACGCTGAACACCGATTCCGCCGTGGCGATGCGCTACGACGCGCGGCAACGCCGGATCACACTGCGCAGCGGCGAAATTCTGATCGCCACGGGCCACGACGACGCGGGCCGGCCGTTTGCCGTCAGCACACCCAATGGCCTGCTGACGCCGCTGGGCACCCGCTTTTCGGTGCGGCAACAGGACGATGGCCAAGGGGCCACGCACGTCGCGGTCTTTGAAGGCGCGGTGCGCGTGGAGCCGGACTCGCGCGTGCAGCCGCCCCGGGTGGTGCATGCGGGCGAGCAAGCCGAATTCGACCGCAACGCCCTGTCGCCAGTGACCGCGGTGGACGGCGCGGCGCCGGCCTGGACCGAAGGCATGCTGGTGGCGAACCGCATGCGGCTGGACCGGTTCGTGCAAGAGCTGGGCCGCTACCGCGCGGGCATCGTGCGCTGCGACGCCGACGTGGCACACCGGGAGGTCACGGGCGCATTCCGTATCGACGACACGGACAAGGCGCTGGAGGTGCTGGCCAGCGTGCTGGACCTGAGGCTGCGCTATCGCACGCGCTACTGGGTCACCGTGGGCCGGGCGTGAGCCAGCCGGTCACCGCAGGCCCCCACCCCGCCCATTCCGACTATTTTGTAACCGCGCCGCAGATTTTCATTTCTGGTTCGTTAGACGAAGAGAAGGCCCCGAGGCGCCCGAGGGCCGCGCTTTTCAATCGACGAATCAGGAAACTCCAGTCATGGCACGACGCCAGTCCCGCTCTCCCCTTGCCTTGTCATCGTCACCGCGCATGCGTTTGCGCCTTGCCGTCCACCTTGCCCTGACGGCAGCCGCCTCGCTGGCCGCCCCGGCCGCGTCGTGGGCGCAGGCCGCGCCCGCCGGCGAGATTGCCTTCGCCATCGCACCCGCCACGCTGGACGTGGCGCTGGGTCAGTTTGGCGTTGCTGCCAAGGTCACGGTGGCGGCCTCGCCAGCGCTGACGCGCGGCGTGCGGACGCAGGGATTGACGGGCCGGTACACGCCCGAGCAGGGACTCGCCCGGCTGCTTGCGGGCACGGGCCTGCAGGCAGTGGCCAACGCCAACGGCGAAGGCTATCAATTGCGGCGCGTGCCGCAGGACGCGCCGGGGGTGTCCACGCTGGCGCCGGTGACCGTGACCGGCATGACCGACGATCCGGTCACCGAGGGCACGGGCAGCTACACGAGCCGCGTGGTGACCATCGGCAAGGGCCGCCAGACGCTCAAGGAAATTCCGCAGTCGGTCAGCGTGGTCACGCGCCAGCGCATGGACGACCAGAACGCCAACACGCTGGACGACGTGCTGGCCAACAACACCGGTATGACGCTCTACAAGAGCCCAATGGGCGGCAGCTACGTGTATTCGCGCGGTTTTCGCGTGGACAGCTATCAGTTCGACGGCGTGAACCGCGCGTTCTACTACCCCCAGGCCAACAGCTTCACCACCGAGACCGTGACGCTGGACCGCGTGGAAATCATCCGCGGCGCCACGGGCCTGTTGCAAGGCGCCGGCTCGCCCAGCGCGGCCGTCAACCTGGTGCGCAAGCGCCCGCTCGCCGAGCCCCAGGTGCAGATGCTGGCCAGCGGCGGCTCGTGGAACAACTACCGCGCCGACATCGACGCCAGCGCGCCGCTGAACGAGGCCGGCACCCTGCGCGCCCGCGGCGTGGCCAGCTACAACGACCGTGACTACTTCTACGACGAAGCGCAAAGCCGCACCGGCGTGCTGTACGGCGTGCTCAACTATGACTTCAGCCCGGACACCACGCTGACCGGCGGCGTCAGCTACGAGGAACTGCGTTCCACCCCCTTCTTCCACGGCCTGCCCCACTACAGCAATGGCGACGACATCGGCCTGAAGCGGTCGACCTCGCTGGGCCAGGACTGGAACCGCTGGAATGGCAAGCAGACCACCGTCTTTGCCGAACTGGCGCACCGCTTCAACAAGGACTGGTCGTTCAAGCTGACGGGCACGTCCTCGCAGGAATCCAACGACTCGAAGTACGCGTTCACGGAAGGCGCCGTGAACCCGGAGACGGGCCTGGGTCCCATGCTGTACGCGGGCCTGTTCGACATGTCCACGCGCAACAAGGCGTTGAATCTGGACGTGGACGGCGCCTTCGACGCGCTGGGCCGCAAGCATTCGGTGAGCGTCGGCGCCAGCATCAACGAGCTCACCAGCAAGAACGATTTTGCGTTGAATCGCCTGAATCGCGCCGTGAACGTGTGGAACCCGGATCATCATGTGCCGGAGCCCACCGATGACTGGATGCGCGATAACGCCTACCGCAGCGCGGCCACGATCGTGAAGATGAAGCAGACGGGCGTCTACGGCGTCGGCCGCTTCAGCCTGGCCGACCCGCTGACGCTGGTGGCGGGCGCGCGGGTGAGCTGGTACGAAAACACCAGCCGCTATCGCGACAGCGGCGAGCAATACGTCGATCCGTACAAGGACAACGGCGTCGTCACCCCCTACGGCGGCCTGATCTACGCGTTCAATCCCCAATGGTCCGGCTACGTCAGCTACGCGCAGATCTTCGAGCCTCAGAATGCGGTGGACGCATCCGGCAAGGTGCTAGATCCCATTGTGGGCAAGAACTACGAGATCGGCCTTAAGGGCGAGCTGATGGACGGCCGCGTAAACACGTCCATCGCGCTCTTTCGCGTCGATCAGAAGAACCGCGCGCAAGAGGATCTGACCAGCGTGTGCGCGACGGGCGACATCTGCTACCTGTCGAGCGGCAAGGTGCGCAGCCAGGGCCTGGACGCCGAGATCAGCGGCGAAGTGGCGCCGGGCTGGCAGCTGTTCGCGGGCTACACCTTCAATACGCTGAAGTTCCTGGACGACACGCAGGTCACCAACACCAACTTCGCCCGCACGGTCACGCCCAAGCACATCCTGCGCCTGTGGTCCGACTACCGGCTGCCGGGCGAACTGTCGGCGTGGTCGCTGGGCGCGGGCGTGAACTACCAGACGGGCAGCTACACGGAAACGCGCTCGGTGCGCGTCTCGCAAGGGGCTTACGCGGTGTGGAATGCGCGCGTGGGGTATCAGATCAACAAGAACTGGTCGGCCGCGTTGAACGTGAACAACATCTTCGACAAGACCTACTACCAGACCATCGGCGCGCCGGGCTGGGGCAGCTTCTACGGCGATCCGCGCAACGCCACCCTGACGGTGCGCGGGACATTCTGAAATGGGCGCGCGCCTGCGCGGTGTCAGCTGAACACGTGCAGCGCGCCCAGCGCCAGGATCAGCGCCGGCGGCATGACCACGATGCCCAGCCGCAGGAAACTGAGCGCGCTGATGTGCATGCCCTCGCGGCGCACGGCCAGCAGCCACAGCAGGGTCGCAAGCGATCCGCTGACGGACAGGTTGGGGCCCAGGTCGATCCCGATCAGCAGCGCCGCGGTGGCGGTGCTGGGCAGGTCGGCCATGCGCGCCAGCGTGCCCGCCATCAGCCCGGCCGGCAGATTGTTGATGACGTTGCCCGACAGCGCGGCGCCCACGCCGCCCGCCCATAGCGCCGCGTCCGCGGACAGGCTGCGCATCAGGTTCGCCAGGTCTTGCAGCACGCCGCTCGCGGCCATGCCCTCGACCAGCACGAAAAGCCCCGCCACCAACGGCAGCACGCCCCACGCCACCCCTTTGATGAGGCGAATCGGGCTGGATCGCGTGACCGCCAGCACCAGCGCCGCCGACACGCAGCCGGCGATCAGCGTGGGCAGGCCCAGACGCTGGCCAAGCGCCGAGGTGATGAGCAGCGTGCCCGCGGTGATGGCCACGCCCAGCGCGGCCATGCGCAGCGGCAAGGTCATGGGCGGCAGCGGCGGCGACGGCTTCAAGGGCTGGCGCAGGTCGTGGCGAAACACCAGCCGCAACGTCACGTAGGTGGCGCCGATGGCCAGGGCGGACGGCAGGGCAAAGTGCGCCAGCCACGGCCCCAACGCAGGCATGCGGTCGCCGAAAACGACCAGGTTGGCCGGATTCGAGATCGGCAGCACGAAGCTGGCCGCGTTGGCGATGAAGGCGCAGACGTACAGATACGGCAACGGCGGCGCGCCGACGACACGCGTCACCGCGTAGACGGCAGGCGTCAGCACGACGGCCGTGGCGTCGTTGGACAGCAGCACGGTGACCCCGGTGCCCACCAGGAACACCAGGTCGAACAGCCGCCGCGCCGACCCGGCGGCGTGGTCGGCCGCCAGCACAGCCACCCAGTCGAACAGGCCTGCCTGCCGGGCGACCTCCGCCACCAGCATCATGCCGATCAGGAACAGATAGACGTCGGTGCCTTCCAGAATGGCGCCGCCGGCCTGCCGCGCGGGCAGCAAGCCTAGCACCACCAAGGCGACCGCGCCGGCCGTTGCCCACACGTACTCGGGCAGCCGCCAGGGACGAAAGAGAATGGCCATGGTGGTCGCGGCGGCAATCAACCAGATCACGGCATTGGATAGCGACATGCGTTCAGGAATGCATCAAGGAAGGGAAGAGGAAGCCGGCGCGGGGGCCGATGCGGCGGACGCGCGCGTCTCCGGCAAGACCAGCAGGGTCACGCAGGCCAGCGCGGCAATGCCGGCCAGCGCAAGAAACGCTGCACTGTAACCCGCGTGCTGCACGATCACGCCAGCCAGCCCGTTGCTCAGCGCGGCCCCGATGCCGAACACTGTGGTGACGGCGCCCAGGCTGGCGTTGAAGCGGCCCGTGCCCTGCGTCAGGTCCAGCACCATCAAGGGCAGGACGGCGCCGAAGATGCCCGCGCCAATGCCGTCGAGCAACTGCACGCCCACCAGCCACGCGGTGTCGTCGGAAAACGTGTACAGCACGCCACGCAGCGGCAGGATGAGAAACCCGATCAGCAGCAGCGGCTTGCGTCCCCATTGGTCTGCGTACCGCCCGACGGCCATCGCGGCGGGAATCATCACGAACTGCGCCGCGACGATGCAGACGGCGGTCAGCGGCGTGGCGAGCGCCGGGTTTGCCAGGGCGAGCTTTTGCCCGACCAGCGGCAGCATGGCCGCATTGGCCAGGTGAAACAGCGCGCAGCTCAAGGCCAGCAGCAGGAGCGGCCGGTTCGACAGCAACTGGCGCAGCGGCACGGGCTGCGCATGCGCCCCCGCATTGGCGCGCTCGGCCAGCCCGCGCGCCTTGTCCGGGTCGATATGCGCGGGGATGCGCAGGGTGGCCGCCAGGCTGGCCAGCGCCATCGCTGCCATCAGGTAGAACACCGCGACCGGCCCCCAGACGTACGCCAGTCCGCCCGCCAGCAGCGCCGCGAATCCGTTGCCGGCGTGATTGAACGATTCGTTGCGCGCGATGCGCGCCGTGAAGGCGTGGGCCGTGGTCAGGCCGAGCGTGATGCCCGCGATGGCGGGTGCGAAGACCGACGACGCAACGCCCGCGACCGCCTGCGTCAGCGTGACCCAGGCGAAGTTCGGGCTGGCCAGGACGGCCATGCACGCCACCGTCACCAGCACGGCGGCGGCGATCAGCAGCGCACGCTTGTTCGACGCACGATCCACCAGCGCGCCCGCCGGCGTCTGCGCCGCCAGCGCGGCCAGCCCGGAGATCGTCATGACAAGCCCGATGCTGTCAGGCCGCCAATGGTGGACGGCGAGCAGGTAGATTGCCAGGTAAGGCCCAAGTCCATCCCGCACATCGGCCACGAAAAAATTCAGCCAATCGAGAGGACGCGTCGTGGGTGATGGTGAGTGCAAGGCAACCGGGTGAACGTGAATACCGCATGCGCGGCTTGCGGGAATGGCGCATGTTAGATCACAACGATCCGGGAGTCAGCGACATTGCGCTACGGCGCTCGCGCATTCAACGCAATGACAGTTTCACAGTGCCGGCGCGGCTTCAGGCGCGGTGATGCGTCCGGCGCGCCGCACCCCGCTGGGCGGCTGGCCATAGGCTCGCAGGAACGCCCGCCGCATGCGGTTGCGGTCGGCAAAGCCGGTGTCCCGCGCCACGATGTCCAGCGAATGCCGCCCGGCTTCGAGCATGGCGCGGGCCGCTTCCAGCCGCAGCAGCTCCACCACCTTGGCCGGGGAATGCCCGGTCTCCTCGCGGAACACGCGGCTGAACTGCCGCGGCGACAGGCGTGCCGCCTCGGCCAGTTCGTCCACCGTCAAGGGATTTCGCAGGTGTTCCTTGGCATAGACCAGCGCCCGTTGGATCCGGTCGGAACGCGGTTCCAGTTCCAGCAAGGCGGAAAACTGGGATTGGCCGCCCGGGCGCCGGTGATAGACGACCAGCCGCCGTGCCACATCGCGGGCTAGCGCCGCGCCGTGGTCGTCTTCGATCAGCGCCAGGGCGAGATCGATGGCGGCCGACATGCCGGCGGACGTCCAGATGTTGCCGTCACGCACGAAAATGCGGTCGGGGTCGACGCGCACCTCGGGAAAACGGTCCTGAAGAGTGCGCGCATGCGCCCAATGGGTGGTGGCCGCGCGGCCGTTCAAGAGACCGGCCTCGGCCAGAACAAAGGCGCCCGTGCACACGCCCGCGACACGCCGCGCTTCGGTGGCGGCGCGCGCCACATAGCGCGCCAGGCCCGGCGTGACAGGCCGGGGCATCAGTTCGCCCGCCACGATCAGGGTGTCGGGCATGACACCCAGGGCAACTGTCTCGATGCCCGCGTTCATGGTCGAGCGGATGATGCCGCCGCCTTCCGACAGGATGGTCACGCGGTACCCGTCGCGCTCCAGCGCGATGTTGGCGAACTCGAAGGCCGCCAGCGCGGCCAGGCCCATCACCTGGAAACCGTCTTCGAGAATGAGGCCGATCTGGCGCATGAGCGTATCCGTGACAGGAAATGACGGATATAGGCTATTAAAGCCATCGGCAGACGTCAATGAGCGAATCGTTTCTAAGGCGACAACCGCCCCATTCCACGGGAAGCTTTTCAGTCCGGCCGCCAGGCTGGACCAAGCCTCGCAGAACCTTATGTCTTAAATCGACGCTTTATTGACATTTGAGACATTCACGATCTGCCGCATAGTGCCTGAACCGCGATCTGCACTGATTGCAGACGCTCATCCACTCCACCGAGGCACGCACATGCAACTGACCCAAAACACCATCTTCATCACCGGCGGCACCTCCGGCATCGGCCGCGCACTGGCCGTCGCCCTTCACGACCTGGGCAACAAGGTCATCGTCGCCGGCCGCCGGCAGGCGCTGCTGGACGACATCGCCGCAGCGCATCCGGGCATCGAAGGCATCGCCCTGGATATCTCCAACGCCCAGGACATCGAACGCGTCGCCAAGACGCTGATCGCAAAATACCCGACGCTCAACGTACTGATCAACAACGCCGGCATCATGCCGTTCGACGACCCCTCGTCCACGATCGACGACGCCGTGTCGCAACGGATCCTGGACACAAACCTGCTGGGGCCGATCCGCCTCACGTCCGCCCTCATCGAGCATCTGAAGGCCCAGCCGCGCGCGACGATCATCCACAACACGTCGATCCTCGCGTACGTGCCGATCGCCTCGAACGCGGTGTATTCCGCCTCCAAGGCTGCGCTGCATTCCTACGCGCTGTCGCAACGGTTCATGCTGCGCGACACCCGCGTGACGGTGCAGGAAATTGCGCCGCCGTGGGTCGATACGGACCTCATCAAGAAAAGCGGCGATCCGCGCGCCATGCCGCTGGATGCGTTCATCGCCGAGACGATGCAAGGGCTGGGGTCCGACGCGCCGGAGGTGCTGGTCCAGGCCATTCGCCCGCTGCGCGACAACCCTGGGTCGAATGAGCACGCCTTCGTGCATGCGTTCAACCAAAGCCTGGTGGACGAACCGATTCCGGTCTGACGCGGCCGGCACGCGGCGCCCCCGTGGGCGCCGCCCCCTCTGGAAAGATCCCATGACAACAAAATTGGATATCGCAAGCTCCGGGCCGGCGGGCACAGCCGCGGCAGCGAGCCGCAGCGCAGAACTGCTGCCGGCCGGCTTTCTGGCGCTCGGCACCTTCGCCATCGGCACGGAAGGTTTCATGATTGCACCGCTTTTGCCGACGATGGCGGCGGATTTCCGTATGACGGTCCCGCAGATGGCGTCGCTCATCGTGGTGTTCACGCTGACGCTGGCGGTCAGCTCGCCCATCATGACCGTCCTGACCGCACGTTGGAATCGCCGCGCGGCCCTGCAGCTCGCCATGGGATTGTTCGCTCTGGGCAACGTGCTTGCTGCCTGGTCGCCCACCTTCTGGACGCTGATGACGGCGCGGATCGTCATGGCGGTGGCAGCTGGCTTGTACGTGCCCGGCGCAAATGCGCTGGCCGGCGTAATCGTAGCGCCTGAAAGGCGGGGCAAGGCGCTGGCCATCGTCAGCGCCGGCATGACGTTGGCCATTGCGCTAGGCCTGCCGCTGGGCGCGGTGGCCGGTCACTTTCTGGGCTGGCGCGCCACATTCTCCATCGTCGCGGTGATGAGCCTGGTGGCCATCGCCGGCATCGGGGTGGGCATCGCCGCCGATGCAGGAACAGGTATTGCGGTCGCAACGTTTCGGCAGCGTCTTGCAGTCGTGCGCCAACCGTCGATACTGCGATTGCTGTCGGTCAGCCTTTTCTGGGCGATTGGCGCGTTCACGGCATACCCGTTCCTCGCACCGTACTTGGCAAGCGTGCTGGGATTTCGAGACGCCGCCATCAGCGCGACGATATCGCTCTGGGGCGTGGCGGCCGCGCTCGGCGTGACAACGGGCGGTGCGCTGACCGACAGGCTGGGCGCAAATCGCGTGGTACAGGTGTCGCTGACCATGCTGGGACTGGCGTTCCTGGGATTGTCGCTGGCAACGGCGCTGCCTGCGTCCGCCGCGCGAGCCCCCGTGTTGATCGCCGTGTTCCTGTGGGGCTTCACAGTCTGGTCATTCTTTCCCGCGCAGATGGCACGCCTTATCGGCGCGGGGGCCCCGGGACAGGCGCCGGTTGCACTGGCGTTGAATACGTCGACGATGTATTTCGGCTTTTCGGTGGGCAGCGGGCTGGGCGCCGCCATCCTTGGCGCCGGTGCAATTTGGGCAATTGGACTGGTGGCCGCGATGGCGCAGGCCGCGGCGTTTGTGTGGGATAAGCGCCGCCAGATTCCGGGGCAGGACGCAGCACCCCTCGATCCTACGCCCGCCCCGCCGCCACGTTCACGCTGATCGCGATGATGAACACGTTGAAGAAGAACGCGATGACGCCGTGCGTCATCGCCATGCGGCGAAGCCGGCGGTTGACGATCTGCACGTCCGACACCTGGAAGGTCATGCCCAGCACCAGCGAGAAATACGCGAAGTCCCAGTAGTCGGGCTCGTCCGTGCCCGGAAAATCCAGGCCCTTGTGCATGGCGTTCTCATGGCCGTAGTACCCGTGGGCATAGTGCAGCGCGAAGATCATGTTCATGTAGAGCCACGACAGCACGATGGTCACCGCCGCGGCCAGCATGTCGAGCACCGCGCCCACATTGTTTTGCGCGCGCATTTCCACCCACAACGCGACCAGCACCATGCAGGACAGCGCGACGCTGCTCCAGAGGACGCCGCCGCGCCCGACGTCGTGCTGGCGGGCGTGCCGGCGCATGGCGGCGGCGCTGGTGCGTCCGAACACACGGGCGGTCAGGATCAGGAAGATCAGCGCCCCGGCGTCAAAGCCCAGCAGGATGGCTAGACTGGGCGGCAGGCCGGCTGCGTACAGCCCGCCCGCGACCGCGAGCAGCAGGCCGGCGCACAGCATCAGCCGGCGATGGGCATGGAAGAACGGCAGCCGGTCGGCATTCGAGGCGTTTCCGGCGCTGTCATCTTTGAGCGGCTGCATGGCGGGCTCCTGTCTGCGCCGCGGGGCCGGGGCGTGTTGCCCGTGGCAGTCCCGCGATAGGTCCCTACGCTAACCGATACCCAGCAAACCGGCCAGCGCGCCGCCGAACAGCAGCCACAGCGGATGTATGCGCGTGCCGCTACCCAGGATGGCGACGACGGCGGTGATCGCGCCCAGCAGCCAGGTGTGCACGGACGCCTCGGTGATGAGCGAGGCGCTGGCGGCGACCAGCCCCACGGTCATGGGGAAGATGCCCGCCTGGATGACGCCGCGCCACGGGCGGTCCTTGAATTTTTCCCAGAGGCCCAGCGCGAAGACGGTGATGAGCGACGACGGGCCGAACTTGGCGATGGTCGTGGCCAGCAGGCCCGGCAGGCCGGCGACGTGCCAGCCGACCAGCGTGACGACCATCAGGTTGGGCCCCGGCGCAGCCTGGCCCAGCGCAAAGAGCGCGGAGAAGTCGGCGGCCGTCATCCAGCCGTGGACCTCGACGACCTGGCGCTGCATCTCGGGCAGGATGGTGTTGCCTCCGCCGAAGGCCAGCACGGACAGTTCGGAAAAAATGAGGACAAGGGCGACAAGGGTATGGATCATCGGCGTTGCCTCCAGACCATCAGGATGCTGAGCGGCGTCAGCACCAGCATCATGGGCAGAAGCGGGATGCGCAGGACGGCGATGGCGATGAAACAGGCGGTGGCGACCACACCCGCAAGCCAGTCGCGGCGCTTGACGACCGGCATGCCGATCTTGACCGCCATGGAGATCAGCAGCCCGGCGGCGGCCGCCGCCAGGCCGGCGAACAGATGCTGGATGTCGGGATCGTTCTGGAAACGGTCATAGACCATGCCTAGCATGACGACGATGATGGACGGCGCGAGGATCAGGCCCATCAGCGCGGCGAACGCGCCGCGCGGGCCGCGGAATTTCATGCCCAGGGCGACGGACAGGTTGATGATGTTGCCGCCCGGCAAGAATTGGCACAGGCCCAGCAGTTCGGTGAACTCGGCGCCGGTCAGCCAGCGGTGCTTTTCGACGACCATGCGCCGCGCCAGGGGCAAGGCGCCGCCGAAGGCGGTCAGGCCGAGCATCAGAAAACCGTGGAACAGCTGGCCGCAAGTGGGGGGAGGCCGTAAATCGGCCTCGTCGGTGGAGAGTGCTGCGTTCGTCATTGTTGTGGCCGGCGCGGAACCGGCTAAGGGAGCTGGCGCGGGGAACGCGCCAGGGGTGGATCACGAGATTGCAGGCTACTCCTCGCGTCAGATAATGTCTAATATATGACTCGTCAAATACTCATATCTACAGAATATGGCAAGCGTTGATTTGCGGCTGTTGCGGTACTTCCTGGCCGTCGCCGAGGAATCCCATCTGACCAAGGCGGCGGCCCGGCTGGGCATCCGCCAGCCGCCGCTCAGCCAGCAGATCCGCGTGCTGGAGGCGGAGCTGGGCGTGACGCTCTTTCACCGGCTGCCGCGCGGCATGGAGCTCACCGAAAGCGGGCGCGCGCTGCTGGAAGACGCGCGCAACATCATCGCCCTGGTGGACCAGGCCGTGGACGGCGTGCGGCGCGTGTCGCAGGGCGAGGCGGGCCGCTTGACGGTGGGATTCACGGGCTCGGCGGCGTTTCATCCGTTCGTGCCGTCGGTCATCCGGCGTTTCCGCGAAAGCGCGCCGCACGTGCATCTGGTGCTCGAAGAAAGCAGCACGGGCGAGCTGCGCGAGGCGGTCGCCGAGGGGCGCATCGATGTCGCGTTCATCCGCGGCGCGCATGGCGCGGACCCCGGCGTGCAAATGGAAACCGTGCTCGAGGAAGCCGTGCTGGCGGCCTTTCCGGCCGACCACCCGGCCGTCAGGGGCCGCGCGCGCAAGCGCATCTCGCTGTCGGAGCTGGCGGACGAATCGCTGATCCTGTACCGGCGTCACAGCGGCCCGGGGCTGTACGACGCCATCATCAGCGCATGCCGCGCCGAAGGTTTCAGCCCCCGCGTCACGCAGGAAGCGCCACGCATGCTGTCCACCCTGAGTTTCGTCGCCGCGGGACTGGGCGTGTCGCTGGTGCCCGCGTCGCTGCGACGCGTGAACATCGAGGGCGTGGTGTATGTCAGCGTCACCCATCCGGCGACGCTGCGCGCGCCGCTGAACCTGATCTGGCGCGACGCGCCCCTGTCCGGCGCCGCCCGCAAGCTGATCGACGAAGCGCGGCGCCAGCGCGACGAACCCGGGGCGGGCGAGAGCCCCTGACGCGGGGCCGCCTATGGTCCGCCCCTTTGGCCACCCCTGCCCCGGCGCTACACTTGCCGCCACCGCATCCTGCAATGACCCACGGCTTTCCATGCTTTCCGAATCTCCCATCGGCGTGTACGACTCCGGCGTCGGCGGGCTGAGCGTCGTCCGGGCCATCCGCGACCTGCTGCCCCACGAGCCGCTGCGCTACGTCGCGGACTCCGCCCATGTGCCCTACGGGGAAAAGACCCAGGCCTTCGTCGAGCAACGCGCCTGCGCCATCGCCGACTACTTCGTGTCGCAGCGCGCCCGCGCCATGGTGGTGGCCTGCAACACCGCCACGGCCGCGGCCATCGCGCTGCTGCGCAAGCGCCATCCGGATCTCATCATCATCGGCGTCGAACCGGCCATCAAGCCCGCCGCGCACCTGACGCACACGGGCGTGGTGGGCGTCTTCGCCACGACCGGGACGCTGGCCAGCCCCAAATTCGCCGCGCTGGTACAACGCGAGGCGCCCGAGGTGCGCATCGTGCTACGGCCCTGCCCGCAATGGGTGCGGCTGGTCGAGCAAGGCGTGCTCTCGGGCCCCGAAGCCGCCGAGGCCGTGCGCGGGCCGGTCGCCGAACTGCGCGAGGCCGGGGCGGACGTGCTGGTGTTGGGCTGCACGCACTTTCCCTTCCTGCGCGACGTGATCCAGGATGCCGCCGGCTCCGGCGTGCCGCTGTTGGAGACCGGTGCCCCGGTGGCGCGCTGGCTGCGCCACCAGCTGCATGAACGCGGCTTGCTGGCGACCCAAGGTCCGGGCGCCCTGCAGTTGCAGACCACGGGGGACGCCGACGCGCTGGCGCAGCTGGCAAGCCGCCTGCTGGGTACGCCCATGCCGGCCGGCACCGTGCCCGACGCGTGGCGGGGACTGCGCCCCGCTTGATCTGCCGCAGCGCCGGGAGGCGCCGGCGGGGCGAATGTGAGATACAGTGGAACGCACGCCCCCACGGCCCGCAAGGAGACGCCATGAAACGCATCCTGATCCCCGTCGATGGTTCGGAAACTTCCCTGAACGCGGTCAAGGCGCTGCTCGATGCGCGCCGCTACGACCCGGTCGAACGCGTGGACCTGCTCACGGTCCAGATGCCCTTGAAAGCCGGCGCGTTCGGCAGCGGCCTGTCGCAGGAAGAGATCGATGCCTATCACCACGAGGAAGGCGAGGCCGCCGTGCAGGCCGCCAGCGCGCTGCTGACGCAGGCCGGCGTGCCGTTCGACGTACACATCGAGGCCGGCGCGGCTGCCGAGACCATTACGCGCGTGGCCGATGAAACCGGCGCCCACGAGATCTTCATGGGGACGCGCGGCCTGGGTTCGGTGTCGGCGCTTTTCATGGGGTCGGTCGCCACGGGCGTGCTGTCCCTGACCGAACTGCCCGTCACGCTGGTCAAGTAAGGAGCCTCCATGCTGAACATTCTCGTTCCCGTCGACGGCTCCGACAACGCGGACCGCGCCGTCGACTATGCCCGCCGCCTGGCGCAGGGCGCAACATCCGCGCGCATCCACCTCATCAACATCCAGACGCCGCCGCGCGGGCGCGCCGGGTTGTCGCGCCTGATCACGCAGGACATGATCGACGATTTTTACGCCCGCGAAGGCCGCGAAGCCACCGAAGCCGCGCGCAAGCTGCTGGACACGGCCGGCGTGGACTACGTCAGCCACGTGATCTTTGGCAACGCGCCCGCCGAAATCGCCGGCTATGCGCAGGACCACCGCTGCGCCCGCATCGTCATGGGCACGCGCGGCAACGGCAAGCTGACCAACATCCTGATCGGCTCGGTGGCCAATCAGGTGGTGCAGCTGGCGCAGGTGCCGGTCACGCTGGTGAAGTAAGCCCGCCTGGGTATGATGGGGCGACTTGCAAGCCCTGGAGTCCCCATCATGGTCAACCTGCGTTTCGCGCTGGCGGCCGCCCTGGCGCTGACGTTGCTCAGCGCCTGCGGCGAGGTCGCCAAGCTGCCCGTCGAAGCCGGCATGGGGCCCGCGCCTCAGCTGCCGCCCCCCAACACCACGCTCATTCCCACGGTGAACACGGCCAAGGCCGTGGGCTGGAAGCCGGGCGCGCAGCCGCAGCCCGCGGACGGCCTGACCGTGACGGCGTTCGCCGCCGGGCTGGATCATCCGCGCTGGCTGTACGTGCTGCCCAATGGCGACGTGCTGGTCGCCGAGACCAACGCGCCGCCCAAGCCCGAAGACGCGCCGGGCGGCATCAAGCAATGGGCCGCCGGCCTGGTGATGAAACGCGCGGGCGCCAAGACCGACAGCGCCAACCGCATCACGCTGCTGCGCGACGCCGATCACGACGGCGTGGCGGAAACGCGCACGACGCTGCTGGAAGGATTGAATTCGCCGTTCGGCATGGCGCTCGTCGGCAACCAGCTGTACGTGGCGAATGCCGACGCCGTCGTGCGCTTTCCCTTCGAACCGGGCCAGACGCGCAGCACGGCGCCGGCCGTCAAGGTCACCGACCTGCCCGCCGGCCTGAACCACCACTGGACCAAGAACCTCATCGCCAGCCCGGACGGTTCCCGCCTGTATGTGTCCGTGGGGTCCAACAGCAACGTGGGCGAGAACGGCATGGACATCGAGGAAGGCCGCGCCGCCATCTGGGAGCTGGACGTGGCCAGCTTGCAAAAGCGGCTGTACGCCACGGGGCTGCGCAATCCGGTCGGCATGGCCTGGGCGCCGGACGGCAAGACGCTGTGGACGGCCGTCAACGAGCGCGACGAGCTGGGCAGCGACCTCGTGCCGGACTACATGACCTCGGTGCGCGACGGCGGCTTCTATGGCTGGCCGTACAGCTACTTCGGCCAGCACGTCGATACGCGCGTGCAGCCGCCGCGGCCCGATCTCGTCGCGCAGGCCATCGTGCCCGATTACGCGCTGGGCCCGCACACCGCATCGCTCGGCCTGGCGTGGTCGGGCGGGACCACATTGCCCGAGCCCTATGACCACGGCATGTTCGTGGGCCAGCACGGCTCGTGGAACCGCGATCCGCGCAGCGGCTACAAGGTGATCTTCGTGCCCTTCGATCAGAACCAGCCCGGCGGGCCGGCCAGGGACGTACTCTCCGGCTTTCTGGACGAGAACGGCCAGGCGCAGGGCCGGCCGGTGGGCGTGGCGATCGACAAGCAGGGCGGCCTGCTGGTGGCGGACGACGTTGGCAATGTCGTCTGGCGCGTGGCCGCCAAACCGTAGACGCGCCCCCGCGCAGGTGCTGCGCGCAGCACCTGCCCGCCCCTACAATGGCCGATCCCGAATTCCAGACTGGAGCGAGCATGAGCACGGAAAAAGTGGCGATCCTCACGGCGGCCGGCAGCGGCATGGGTGCGGCGGCGGCGCGCAAGCTGGCGGCGGACGGATACCGCGTGGCCATCCTGTCGTCGTCCGGCAAGGGCGCGGCGCTGGCGCAGGAACTGGGCGGCCTGGGCGTCACCGGGTCGAACCGCTCGCCGGAAGACCTGTCGCGCCTGGTGGACGCCACCCTGCAAAAGTGGGGCCGCGTCGACGCGGTGGTCAATAGCGCCGGCCACGGCCCCAAGGGCCCGCTGCTGGAACTGAGCGACGACGACTGGCACCTGGGCATGGAGTTCTACCTGCTGAACGTGGTGCGCATCACGCGCCTGGTGGCGCCGGTGATGAAGCAGCAGCAATCCGGCGCCATCGTCAATATCTCCACCTATGCCACCTTCGAGCCGGAAGCGCTGTTTCCGACGTCGGGCGTGTTCCGCGCCGGGCTGGCCGCCTTCACCAAGGTGTTCACGGACGAGTACGCGCAGTACAACGTGCGCATGAACAACGTGCTCCCGGGCTTCATCGACAGCCTGCCCGAAAAGGAAGACCGCCGCGTGCGCATCCCGATGGGCCGCTACGGTACGGCGCAGGAAGTGGCGGACCTGATCGCGTTCCTGGCGTCGAGCGCATCGTCCTACATCACCGGCCAGAACATCCGCATCGACGGCGGCATCACGCGCTCCGTGTGACGCGCGCGGGATCGCCGGCCTCATGCGTTTGGCGTAGTCCCTCGTCCGAATGACGGTATTGAAGGCCCCGGCGGGCTTTTAGTACCGTAGGTTTTCACATTCGACGAGGTGTTTGGCGCATGTCCGCTACATCGTCAGCGGCTGCGCCGCAGTCCGCCCCCCCGACTCCCGGCCAGGCTTCGCGCTTTCTGGCGCAGGCCACCTTCGGCCCCACGCCGGCCGACATCGACGCCGTCGTGCGGGTCGGCTATGCCGCCTGGCTGGACGCCCAGCTCGACATGCCGCCATCGCAGACGCATTTCGACTGGCTGCTCCAGACGAACCGCAACACCGAGGCTTTCAAGGGCAACGGCATCAATGCGCCGCTGGAATCCACGCTGTGGCGCAAGTTCATCAGCGCGCCCGATCAGGTACGCACGCGGGTCGCGTTTTCGCTGTCGGAGATCTTCGTCGTCGGCGTGTCCGCCATCACGGCGTCGTGGCCGCTCTTCGGCGCGGCCGGTTTCATGGATCTGCTGGCCAAGCACGCCCTGGGCAATTACCAGGACCTGCTGACCGCGGTGACGCAGAACCTGTCGATGGGCTGCATGCTGACCCATCGCGGCAACCGCAAGGAAGACCCCAGGACAGGCCGCCATCCCGACGAAAATTACGCGCGCGAGGTGATGCAGCTGTTCAGCATCGGCCTGCTGGCGCTGGAGCAGGACGGCACGGTCAAGCTCGTCAACGGCGCGCCCGTGGAAACCTACACCAATGCCGACGTGCAGGGGCTAGCCAAGGTCTTCACGGGCTGGGATATCAACGGCCCGGAAACGGACGTGGAGTTTCACCGCCGCCCCATGGCGCTGAACAACGCGCTGCACTCGATGTCGGAGAAGCGCTTCCTGGGCGCGGTCATCCCGCCCGGCACGGATGGCCACCTGTCGCTCAAGCGCGCCATGGAGGTCATCAGCGCCCATCCCAACGTGGGGCCCTTCATCGGCATGCAGCTCATCCAGCGCATGGTGACCAGCAATCCCAGTCCGGCGTACGTGGGCCGCGTGTCAGCCGTGTTCAATGACGACGGGAAGGGCCAGCGCGGCAACCTGAAGGCCGTGGTGCGCGCGATCCTGCTGGACCCGGAGGCGCGCCAGCCGGACCTGAGCTCGCCCTATTGGGGCAAGGTGCGCGAACCGATCCTGCGCTTTTCGGGATGGGCCCGCGCCTTCGGGGCGGATTCGACCAACGGCGAATGGGCCATGCCCGACACCACCGACAACACGATCCGGCTGGCGCAGAGCCCGATGCGGTCGCCGTCGGTGTTCAACTTCTTCCGGCCCCGCTACGTGCCGCCCGTCACCGAGCTTGCGCGCCGCCACCTGGTTGCGCCGGAGCTGCAGATCACCGACGAGACCAGCATCGCGGGCTATTTGAATTTCCTGGCCATTTACGTGGACCGCGGTTGGGAGGACCTGCAGACCGCCTACACGCCCGAGCTCGCGCTGGCCAAGGACCCGGAGGCGCTGGTGGCGCGCGTGGTGCTGCTGCTGGCGGGCGACGCCTTCAGCGCGCGCACCGCGGCCGCCATCGCCAAGGCCGTGGCCACGTTGCCGCCGGACCGCCCGCGCGACCGGGTCCGCGCCGCCATCATGCTGGTGGCCGCCACCCCGGAATACCTGGTGCAGAAATGACAGACCGCCAAGGCCTCGACCGCCGCAACTTTCTCCTGCGCGCCATGGCGCTGGGCGCCACCCGCGGCGCCGCTCCGCTGGCGCTGAACCTGGCCGCGATCGGCGCCGCCGCGGCGCAATCCGCCCCGCCCGCATACAAGGCGCTGGTCTGCGTCTTCCTGTACGGCGGCAACGATCCGTACAACACGCTCGTCCCCTACGATCCGTCGTCGTATCGCGCCTACGCCGCCGCGCGCGGCGACATCGCGCTCGCGCGCGACGCGCTGCGCGCCACCGTGCTGCGCGGCAAGGCGGACACGCAGGGCGGCATGCAGTTCGCCCTGGCCCCCGCGCTGGCGCCGCTGGCCCCGCTGTACGAACGCGGCGAGCTGGCCGCGCTGTTGAACGTCGGTCCGCTGATCGTGCCCACCACCAAGGCCGAATACATCGGCGCGCGCGTGCCGCTGCCGCCCAAGCTGTTCTCGCACAACGACCAGCAGTCGGTCTGGCAGGCGCTGGCGCCCGAGGGCGCGTCCTCGGGCTGGGCGGGCCGGCTGACCGATCTTTTCGCGGGCGCGAACGCACACCGCACCTTCACCGGCATCACGGCGGGCGGCAGCACGGTGCTGCTGGCCGGCCGCAAGGTGGCGGGCTATCGCGTGGGCATCAATGGTTCCACGCAGATCGACCTGCTGCACCGCGATATGTATGGCTCCAGCGCCTGCACCGCCCTGCTGCGCGAACTGATCACCGAGCCGCGCGAACACCTGATGGAACGCGAGATGTCGCGCATCGCCGCCCAGTCCATCTCAGCCGACACGCGCCTGCGCGCCGCCTTGGCCGACGTCGCCGTGCCCGGCGATTTTTCGTCGCCGCTCGCGCAGCAGTTGCGTATCGTGTCGCGCATCATCGCGGCCCGCGACACGCTGGGCGCGCGGCGGCAGGTGTTCTTCGTTTCGCAGAACGGCTATGACAACCACACGGGCCTGTCCGACACGCACCCGGCGTTGCTGAAGGAACTGGGCCAGGCGCTGGCGGCATTCCAGAACGCCCTGTCGGACATGGGCGTGGCCGATCAGGTCACCACCTTCACGGCCTCCGAATTCGGCCGCACGCTGGGATCCAACGGCAACGGCTCGGACCACGGCTGGGGCGGGCACCACTTCGTGATGGGCGGCGCGGTCAACGGCGGGCGCTGCTACGGCGCCCACCCGGAGATCGCGCTCAACGGCCCGGGATTCGTCGACAACGGCCGCCTGCTGCCCACGACAGCGGTGGATCAGCTGGGCGCGGATTTGGGCGCCTGGTTCGGCGCCAGCCGGGACGATCTGCGGACGGTGTTTCCGAACCTGCGGCACTTCGGGCCGGAGCCGTTGGGGATGTTGAAGGGGTAGGCACTAGCGTCCCCCCCACTTCCGATCTATAACCTCAGACACCCCGCTCCGCCATCCGGCGGCGCGCGCGTTTCCACGGTCCTTTCCGCATCGCAACATGAACCTGCCTCCCGATCTAGCGCTCCAGCCCGCCACCGAAGACGACGTGCCGTTCCTGCTGGCCCTGCGCAAGCGCACCATGACGGAACATCTGGAGCGTGCAGGCGTGTCGCTGGACGATGCCGGGCACCTGGCGCGCGTCCAGTACCACTTCGATGACGCCCAGATCGTCTGGCTGGGCGGGCGGCCCGCGGGGCTGTTCAAGCATTACCGCGATGCCGCCGGCTGGCGCATCGTGCAGATCCAGATCGATCCGGATTTTCAGGGCCAGGGGCTGGGCCGCCGGCTGGTGGCCGGCGTGCTGGACCGCGCGGACCAGGAAGGGGCGCCCGTCACGTTGAGCGTCCTGAAAGGCAATCCCGCCCGGCGGCTGTACGAGGCGTTGGGCTTTACCCCTGTCATGGAGACCGAGCTGGAACATGAAATGCGGTATGACCCCGGCGCCGTCCGGCCGGGTGGTTGAGCCCTTTGCGGCACATTTTTTTTCCGGACCGCGGAATAAAGCTGCGCCGGCCGGCGTCCGTAGAGGGCAGTCCCCCACAATCCTCCCCACCTACGAGGCACACCATGCGCAAACACACCGCCGCGGCCCTGGCTCTCGCCTGCGCCGCCCTGTTCTCGGCCGGCGCCCACGCCCAGGCCGTCAAGACCCAGGACGGCATCCTGGTCAATAGCGCCGGCATGACGCTGTACACCTTCGACAAGGACTCCGCGGGCAAGAGCGTCTGCGTCGACGCATGCGCGAAGGCCTGGCCGCCCGCCATGGCCGCCGCCGACGCCAAGCCGATGGGCGACCTGACGGTTATCACCCGCGACGACGGCAGCAAGCAATGGGCCTTCAAGGGCAAGCCGCTGTATCTGTTCGCCAAGGACACCAAGCCGGGCGACAAGACTGGCGACAACTTCAAGGAAATCTGGCACGTCGTCAAACCCTGATCCGGACACCTGCCTGATCAGCCCATGCGCGCCGAAGACGAAGCCCAGATCCTGGCCTGCATCCCCAGCCTGCGCCGCTATGCGCGCGGGCTGACGGGCGACCCGGATCGCGCCGACGATCTGGTGCAGGACACGCTGGAGCGCGCATGGAGCCGCTATTCCCGCTGGCAGAAGCGCGGCGAGCTGCGTGCCTGGATGTTCGGCATCATGCACAACCATTTCATCGACGGCGTGCGCGCTGCGGGCCGGCGTAGCGACCAGACGGCGCCCGGCGACCTGCCCGATGCGCCAGTGCGCGCCACCCAGACCGACCAGCTCGAAGTGCGGGACCTGGACCGCTGCCTGCTTGCCCTGCCGGCGGAGCAGCGCGAGGTCCTCTTGCTGATCGCCGTCGAAGACCTGTCCTACCAGGAGACCGCACGCATCCTGTCGGTGCCGATCGGCACCGTCATGTCGCGGCTCTCGCGCGCCCGCGAAAAGCTCGGCGCGCTGATGCAGGGCCGCGAACCCGCCAGACGGCTGCGGCCTGTTCCCTCCCCGCGTGAAATGCCATGACCGACAAACGCCTCCATCCGGTTCCCGCCGCGGGCACGCCCATCACGGAAGCCGACCTGCATGGCTATGCCGACGGCCAGTTGTCCGCCACGCGCCGCGCGGAAGTGGCCGCATTCCTGGCCGCGCATCCGCAGGACCAGATCCGGGTGGACGAATGGCAGGCGCAGCGCCGCGCGCTGCACGCCCTGCTGGACCCCGTGCTGGACGAACCCCTTCCCTTGCGCTTGCCCCTGCGCGCGCCGGCACGGACCTGGCCCTGGCGCGCGTTGGCGGCCAGCGTGGCCGTTGCCGTGGTCAGCGCCAGCGCGGCCTGGATGCTGCGCGGCGCCCTGGATGCGCGCCATCTGCAGACGGTGCTGGCCACCGCCAGCCCGGAGCGGGCTGCAGGCGGCTATGCCCAGCGCGCCGCCATCGCCCACGCGGTGTATGCGCCCGACATGGGCCGGCCCGTCGAGGTCAGCGGCGAAAACGAGAAGGCGCTGGTGACGTGGCTGACCAAGCGCATGGGCGCGCCGATGCGTGCGCCGTCGCTGTCGAAAACGGGTTATGAACTCATCGGCGGGCGGCTGCTGCCGGGCGGCGCCGGTCCGGTGGCGCAGTTCATGTATGGCGCGGCCGATGGCCAGCGCCTGACGCTGTACGTCACCCGCGAAGCCGCCGGCGGACAGACTGCCTTCCAGTTCACGCAGGAAGGCCCCGTGCGGGTGTTCTATTGGGTCGAAGGCGAGTTCGGCTACGCCCTCTCTGGCGCCGTCAGCCGCGACGAGCTGCAGCGCGTGTCGCAAGAGGTCTACCGCCAGCTGCAGGGCTAGGCACACCCGCTGCGAGCGGCGAGCGGTGACCTGCGGGCTGCCGCTCAGCCCGCGCTGGCGCGCGCCTCGTGCAGCATGTGCAGCGTGATCTTGCGCACCTCGGCCTTGCTCATCTCGATGTGGGACCGCAGCATGCGCGCGGCCTCCTCTGCCCGGCGCGCCAGGATCGCCCGCAGGATGGCCGCGTGTTCGTCGTACGTGGCGTCCACGCGGAAGTCCTTGGTGAAGTCCAGCCGCCTGACGATGCGGATCTTTTCCGTGACGTCGCGGTGGATCTGCGCCATCTCCGGATTGCCTGCCGCGGCCACCAGCGAGCAGTGGAAGGCTTCATCCAGCTGCGCCACCAGCCGGCCGTCCAGGATGCGCTGCGGCGGCGGCACCAGCCAGACGTCCGTCAGCGCGCCCAGGATGCCGGCCGGATCCATGTGCTCGCGGGCGCACAGCTTTTCCACCGCCGCCTGCTCCAGCACCACGCGCACGTCGTACAGCGCCTCGAAACGTTCGAAGTCGAACGGCCGCACCTGCCACCCGCTGCGCGGCCGGGCCAGCACGAAGCCTTCGCGTTCCAGCCGCGCCAGGCCCAGCCGAACCGGCGTGCGGCTCACGCCCAGGCGCGCCACCAGGTCGGCCTCGGTGAAGCGTTCGCCGGGCAGCATCCGAAAGCCGAACAGGTCGTCCTTGATGCGCTGGTAGACCTGATCGGCCAGCGAGCCGGCAAGCGCCGGCGCGGGGCGGAGGGCTGGGCCGGCCTGGACGGCTTCCAGCCGCATCATCCGGTCACGACGCACGTGGCGTCTTCGGTGATCACGACCAGCGGATCGCCCGCGTTGACGGGCTTGCCGGGCACGCAGCGGATGGCGGACACCGTGCCCGACGCCGGCGCGATGACGGACAGCTCCATCTTCATGGCCTCGACCACCACCAGCGTGTCGCCGGCCGACACGCTCTGCCCCACCTGGACCGGAATCTTCCAGATGTTGCCGCACATGTCGGCGCTGACCAGCCGCTCGCCGTCGCGCAGCACGGTCTCGGCCTCGGGTTCGGCGGCAGGCGGTTCGGCCGCCACGTCCTCGGTCTTCCAGAGCGCAACTTCGGCATCGAACGCCGTCTTCTGGCGCGCCTGGAAGGCGGCGATGCTGTCCGCCTGCTCGGCCAGGAAGCGCCGGTGCGCGGCGAAGTCGAACACTTCCTCCTCGATGCGGACGGTGGCACGGCCTTCACGGAAGTCCTCGCGCAGGACATCCAGTTCCGCCTCGGTGACGGGATAGAAGCGCACCTGGTCGAAGAACCGCAGCAGCCACGGCTTGCCGTCCTGGAACACCGGGTTCTTCAGGAACTTGTTCCAGATGGGCAGCGTGCGGCCCACGAGTTGATAGCCCCCGGGCGAGTCCATGCCGTAGATGCACATGTACACCCCGCCGATGCCCACCGTGCCTTCGGCGGTGAAGGTGCGCGCGGGGTTGTACTTGGACGTCAGCAGCCGGTGACGCGGGTCGATGGGCACCGCGCACGGCGCGCCCAGATACACGTCGCCCAGGCCCATGATCAGATAGCTGGCGTCAAAGACGATGCGGCGCACCTCGTCGCGCGCGTCCAGCCCGTTGATGCGCTGGATGAAATCGACGTTGTTCGGCAGCCAGGGCGCGCTGGCGCGCACCGTTTCCTGATAGCGCTGCACCGCGCCCAGCGTGGCGGAATCCTCGAAGGCCATCGGCAGGTACACGACGCGCGTGGGGACCTTCAGGGTCGCCACGTCGGCCAGCCCTTGTTCGATCTCCAGCAGCTTCGCAATCAGCGCGCCCTGCAGGATGACGCGGCTGTCGTAGCGGATCTGCAGCGAGCGCACGCCGGGCGACAGCTCCAGCACGCCATCAACCGGATCCGCACTCAGCGCCTCCATCAGCAGGTGGATGCGCATGCGAAGCGCCAGGTCCAGCACGTTGTCGCCGTACTCCAGCAGCAGATAGCCGTCGCCGGCCTGCCGGTAAGACACCGACGGGCGCGCCCCGTCGGCGGGCAGCGCGGCGATGATGGTCTCCGAGACCGTCGCCGGCACGGGCGCGGGCTCGGTCGCGGCGGGCGCCGCGGGCGCCAGTTCGGCGATGCGGCGGTCCTGCGCGGCTTCCAGCGCCACGGCCTGCGGGTAATCGATGCGCACGAAGCGGATGCGGTCGCCGGGCTTGACCTGCCCCACCTTCCACAGCTCGGCACGCGCGATGGTGACGGGACACACGAAGCCGCCCAGGCTGGGGCCGTCGCGCGTCAGGATGACGGGACTGTCGCCGGTGAAATTGATGCTGCCGATTGCGTACTCGCAATCGTGGATGTTGGACGGATGCAGGCCGGCCTCGCCGCCGTTTTCCCGCGCCCACGTGGGCTTGGGACCGATCAGCCGCACGCCCAGGCGATTGGAGTTGTAGTGCACCTCCCAGTCGGCCGCAAAGAAGGCGTCGATGGCGTCGGGCTGAAAGAAGTCGGGCGCGCCATGCGGGCCGTACAGCACGCCGATCTCCCAGGTGTTGCCGTATTCGGGGATCAGCGCGGCGGGTGCGGCCTGCGGCAGCGTCTCGGGCGGCGCGGCCGTGGCGCCCGCCAGTTCGGGACGCACGACGGGCAGCATGTCGCCCACGCGCAGCGTGCGGCCGGCATGGCCGCCAAACTGGCCCAGCGCAAAGGTGGACCGGCTGCCCAAATACACCGGCACGTCCAGCCCGTTGCGCACCGCCAGGTAGCTGCGGCAGCCGGACAGCGCGCGGCCGGTGGCCAGCACCTGTCCGGAAGTGACAAAGATGGGCTGCCACATCGGCACCGGCTCGCCATCCAGCGTGGCCGCGCACGCCGCGCCCGTCAGCGCCACGACGGCATCGCCGTGAAAGCGCAGCGTCGGGCCGATCAGCGTGGTCTCGATGCCGGCTGCGTCCGGCGCGTTGCCGACGATGCGGTTGGCCACGCGAAACGCGTAATCGTCCATGGGACCGGAGGGCGGCACGCCGATGTCCCAGTAGCCCGCGCGGCCGGGATAGTCCTGCACGCTGGTGTAGGTGCCGGCTTCCAGGACCTCGATGGCCGCGGGGCGGTACGCAAAGCCTTCCAGAAACCGCGTGGACAGCTGGCCGGCGCGAAAGCGCGCATCGGCCACGATCTGGCGCAGGTAATCCAGGTTGGTCGCAATGCCGTGCAGGCGCGTGCGCGCCAGCGCGTCGGCCAGCTTGTCCAGCGCGGCCTCGCGCGTTTCCGCATGCACGATCAGCTTGGCCAGCATCGGGTCGTAGAACGCGGGCACGTCGGTGCCGGTCTCGACCCAGCCATCGACCCGCACGCCGTCCGGGAACGACACGTCGGTCAGCACGCCGGGCGATGGCTGGAACTGGCGCAGCGGATCCTCGGCGTACAGGCGCACTTCAATCGACGCGCCTTGCGGGGCGCGCGACATGGCGGCGTAATCCAGCGGCTCGCCCGCGGCAACGCGCAGCATGCACTCCACCAGGTCCAGACCGGTCACGGCCTCGGTCACCGGGTGCTCGACCTGCAGCCGCGTGTTGACCTCCAGGAAGTAGAAGCTGTCGCGCGCCGGATCGTAGATGAACTCCACCGTGCCGGCGGAGCGGTAGTTCACGGATTCACCCAGCTTGACGGCGGCATCCAGCAGCGCGGCGCGCGTGGCGGCAGGCAGCAACGGCGCCGGGGTTTCCTCGATGACCTTCTGGTTGCGGCGCTGCACCGAGCAGTCGCGTTCGCCCAGCGCCAGCACGCGGCCCGCGCCGTCGCCAAAGATCTGCACCTCCACATGCCGCGCGTTGTCCACATAGCGTTCGATGAACGCGCCGCCGTCGCGAAAGAAGTGTTCGCCCATGCGCTGCACGCTGTCGAACGCGACGGTCAGTTCCGCCTCGTTCTCGCAGCGCGACAGGCCGATGCCGCCGCCGCCCGCCGTGCTTTTCAGCATGACCGGATAGCCGATGCGTTCGGCCTGCGACAGCGCCTCGCCCAGGCTGGACAGGAGTCCGGTGCCCGGCGTCATCGGCACGCCCGCGTCAGCCGCCAGTTCGCGCGATCGGTGTTTCAGGCCGAACTCGCGAATCTGCAGCGGCGTGGGGCCGACAAAGGCAATGCCGGCGGCCTCGCAGGCTTCGGCGAAGTCGGCGCTCTCGGACAGAAAGCCGTAGCCGGGGTAGATCGCCTGCGCGCCGTGCGCGCGCGCCGCTTCCAGCAACAGGTCCATGCGCAGGTAGCTGTCGGCGGCCTTCTCGCCGCCCAGCGCCACGGCCACGTCGGCCTCGCGCACATGCGCGGCATTGCGGTCCGGGTCGGAATAGACGGCCACGCTGCGGATGCCCAGCCGCTTGAGGGTGCGGATGGCGCGGACGGCGATCTCGCCGCGGTTTGCAATCAGAACGGTATCGAACACGATGCGACTCCCTGGGATGAGGCGGGGTTATCGGGTGGCGGCGTTCAGGCTGGCCAGGTAGGCACGCCAGCCGCCGAATTCGGTGATGTCCCGCGCCCCGTCCAGGCCGCGCGGTTCGCAGATGAAGCCCTTGACCAGGCGCCCGTCGGCCAGCTCCAGCGTGCCGATGCCCAGCGGCGCGGGAATCTCGGCCACGAACGCGCCGAAGGCCGTCACGGGCACGTCCCACAGCTCGACTTCGATGGCGGCGCCGCTGTCCATCTTCACCAGGCCCGGCTTGGGCGGCGTGGTGTTGGCCAGCGCGAAGAGCCGGTAGTCGCCGGCCGTTGCGGTCTTCTCCACGAACACCGCGTGGCGCGAGGTGAGCTGATGATTCAGCGGCATGCCGGTCAGGTGGGCGCCCACCACCGCGACGCGCACGGTGTCCGCGGACGGCGCGCCATCGGCCGCCAGCGCGGGCAGCGGCGCGCCCGTCGCGCCCAGCGGCAGTCCGCGGCGCGCCTGCCATTGCCTGCCGAACTGCGCCAGCGCGCGGTCCTGCCACGCCAATCCGATCAGCGTGATGCCCGAGGGCAGGCCATCGGCGCGCATGCCGGCGGGCACCGCCAGCGCGGACAGGTCGGCCAGGTTGGCGAAGTTGGTATAGACACCCAGGCGGGAATTGAGCGTGACGGGGTCCGCTTCCAGCTGGGCGATCGTGTAGATAGAAGGCGAGGTCGGCACGACCAGCGCGTCAAAGCCTTCGAGCGCGCGGTGAATCTGGCGGGTCAGCTCGGCGCGGCGGTACTCGGCCTTGAACGCGTCCAGCGCGCTGTAGTTCGCGGCCTGCTCGACGATGCCGCGCACGACCGGATTGATGGCGTCGGGGTTCTCGTTCCACAACGCCTGGACCGCGGCAAAGCGCTCGGCCACCCACGGTCCCTGGTACAGCAATGCCGCCAGTTCGCTGAACGGCGCGAAGTCGATGGCTTCGACCTGGGCGCCATCGGCGCGCAGCGCGCGCACGGCGTCGTCGAACACGGCGGCGGCTTGCGTGTCGCCAAAGAATTCCAGCGACGCCGGCACGGCCAGCCGCGGCGCCTTGGGCCACGGGCGCGCCGCGCCCGCCGGCACGCTGCGCGAATAGGGATCGGCGTCGTCATACCCGCCGGCCACCTGCGCAACCTTGTCGGCGTCGTCCACGGTCAGCGCGAAGATCGACACGCAGTCCAGCGTGCGGCACGCCGGCACCACGCCCGCGGTGCTGAGCCAGCCCTTGGTGGGCTTGAGCCCGACGATATTGTTGAAGCCCGCCGGCACGCGGCCCGAGCCCGCCGTATCCGTGCCCAACGAGAACGCCGCGATGCCGCGCGCGACCACCGACGCGGAGCCGGAACTGGAGCCGCCGCTTACGTAATCGGGATTGAACGTGTTGGCCACGGCGCCGTGCGGCGAGCGCGTTCCCACCAGGCCGGTCGCAAACTGGTCCAGATTGGTCTTGCCGATAAGGATGGCGCCGGCTGCGCGCAGGCGGCGCACGACGGTCGCGTCTTCTTGCGGCGTGTAGGCGAACGCGGGGCACGCCGCGGTGGTGGGCCAGCCCGCCGCATCGATGTTGTCCTTGATGGCAAACGGCACGCCATACAGCGGCAGGCGCGAGATGTCGCCGCCCGCCGCGGCCAGCAAGAGACGCAGGCCGTCGAGCTGCTCATCGAGCTGGACGCGGTCCACGCGCCGGATCCAGGCGTTGTCCTTGTCTGTGTTATCGCAGGGCTCGGCGGCGTAGCTGGCCAACAGCGCCTCGGGCTGCGCCCCGCCGCGATAGGCGGCCTGCCATTGCGCGATGGTCCAACCGGCGGGTTGCTTCTGCGTTGCTGCGGCATTCATGCTGGAATCCTTTCTTGTATACAAGTACGGATTCCCAAGCAATCTGCGTGCCATGTTGGCGGCGCGCGGCGCTTTCCCTCTGACGCGCGGCCAGACCGCACGCAAGCCGCCGATGCCGGTCCCCGCATCGGCCCGTGCGCCGCACCGGGATCGGGCGCATCGCGCACCTCTTTTGTGCAGACGGCACCGTTCTGAACGCACGCGCGCCGCGCCCCGGCCGCCACGCGCCTTCGCGTAAACCCACCCCCTTCATACAGCAGCGTGCAGCGTTGCCGGCACTTGGCACACGTTTTGCTTTTGACTCCTGTGCGACTGCTTTTTCTGAACGTTCTCGCCGGCCCGGCCGGCCTATTCCATCCAGGAGTCACCATGAAACGCAGACTAGCCCTTAAGCAACTGACCGCCGTGAGCCTGTTGGCCATGACCGGATGGATGCCGCAGGTTCACGCCGCCGAGGACACCATCAAGGTCGGCATCCTGCATTCGCTCTCGGGCACCATGGCCATCTCGGAAACGTCGCTCAAGGACGTGGCCCTGATGACCATCGACGAGATCAACGCCAACGGCGGCGTGATGGGCAAGAAGCTCGAAGCCGTGGTCGTCGACCCCGCGTCGAACTGGCCGCTGTTCGCCGAGAAGTCGCGCCAGCTCCTGTCGCAGGACAAGGTGGCCGTGGTCTTCGGCTGCTGGACCTCGGTATCGCGCAAGTCGGTGCTGCCGGTGTTCAAGGAACTGAACGGCCTGCTGTTCTACCCCGTGCAATACGAAGGCGAAGAGCTGGAAAAGAACGTGTTCTACACGGGCGCCGCGCCCAACCAGCAAGCCATTCCCGCCGTCGAATACGTGATGAGCGAAGACGGCGGCGGCGCCAAGCGCTTCGTGCTGCTGGGCACCGACTACGTCTACCCCCGCACCACCAACAAGATCCTGCGCGCCTTCCTGCATTCCAAGGGCGTGAAGGACAGCGACATCGACGAGGTCTACACCCCGTTCGGCCATTCCGACTACCAGACCATCGTCGCCAACATCAAGAAGTTCGCCACCGGCGGCAAGACCGCGGTCATCTCCACGATCAACGGCGACTCGAACGTGCCCTTCTACAAGGAACTGGGCAACGCGGGGCTGAAGGCCACAGATGTGCCGGTCGTCGCGTTCTCGGTGGGCGAAGAGGAATTGCGCGGCGTGGACACCAAGCCGCTGGTCGGCCACCTGGCCGCCTGGAACTACTTCCAGTCCGTCAAGAACCCCGTCAACGACGCGTTCATTGCCAAGTGGAAGGCCTACGCCAAGGCCAAGAACCTGCCCAACGCCAACACCGTCGTGACGAACGATCCGATGGAAGCCACCTACATCGGCATCCACATGTGGAAGCAGGCCGTCGAACAGGCCAAGACGACCGACGTCGACAAGGTGATCGCGGCGATGGGCGGCCAGAAGTTCAACGCGCCGGACGGCTACACCATCGAGATGGACAAGACCAACCACCACCTGCACAAGCCCGTCTACATCGGTGAGATCAAGGCGGACGGCCAG
This sequence comes from Achromobacter sp. GbtcB20, assembly GCF_019091095.1. Lineage (NCBI taxonomy): Bacteria > Pseudomonadati > Pseudomonadota > Betaproteobacteria > Burkholderiales > Alcaligenaceae > Achromobacter > Achromobacter sp. GbtcB20. Next base: position 198,878 of record NZ_JAGXJZ010000008.1, read on the forward strand.
TTCAGCGTGGTCTGGAAGAGCAAGGGCCCGATCCGTGCCCAGCCGTGGAGCCCGTACATCCCGGGCAACGAAGGCAAGCAAGGCCTGTAGTCTCAACATCAAGGAAAAGGCAGCCATGCGCATCGCGGCAATCGCACACTTCTTGCGTCGTTTCCTTCTGGCATGGCTGCTGGCCGTGCCGGCGCTGGCCGCACCCGCGGCCGCCGCCGGCGTGGACCCCGCCCTGCTTGCGCCGCTGGCCGGCGACGACACCGACGCCAGGCTGCAAGCGATTGCCGCGCTGGGCCAACTGCCCGATCCGGGCGCCGCGGCGGTGCTGCAGGCGCTGGGTAGCGACCAGCTCTACGCCACCGCCGACGGCCGCGTGCTGATCGGCACGAGCGGCACGCGCGCCACCGATCCGTCCACGGGCACGGCCGTGGACCTGCCTGCGGATGCGGGCACGATTTCCATCAATAATCGCCTGCGCCGCGCCATCGAGGCCGCGTTGGCGGGATCGCGTCTGTTCTCCGACGACGCCAACGAACGGCTCGCCGCGGCCCGGCGGCTGCAGCAGACGGGTGACCCCGCGCGCCTGCCCATGCTGGAAAAGGCGCTGGCGGCGGAAAAGAACGAGGCCGTGCGCGCTGCGCTGCTGATCGCGCAGGCCAATCTGGAACAGAAAAGCGAAGACCCCGCCAAGCGCCGCCACGCCGTGCAAGTGCTGGGCGACACCCAGAACGCCGCGTTCCGGCCCACGCTGGCCGCCCTGACGCAGGAGCGCGATGGCACGTACGCAGAACCCGATGCCGGCGTGCGCGAGGCGGCGGCCAACGCGGTCAAGCAGATCGACCGGCACCTGGCCACGATCGAATGGGCGGGCAATCTGTTTTACGGCGTCAGCCTGGGCAGCGTGCTGCTGCTGGCGGCGCTGGGTCTTGCCATCACCTTCGGCCTGATGGGCGTCATCAACATGGCGCACGGCGAGCTGCTGATGATCGGCGCCTACGTGACGTATGTGGTGCAGACGCTCTTTCGCGCGTGGCTGCCGGGCTGGCTGGACTGGTATGTGGTGGCCGCACTGCCGCTCGCGTTCGTCGTGACGGCGCTGGTTGGCATGGCGCTGGAGCGCACCGTGATCCGCTGGCTGTATGGCCGTCCGCTGGAGACGCTGCTGGCCACCTGGGGCATCAGTCTGATGCTGATGCAGGGCGTGCGGTCGCTCTTCGGCGCGCAGAACGTGGAGGTCGGCAATCCCAGCTGGATGTCGGGCGGCGTGACCGTGCTGGGCGGGCTGGTGCTGACGTACAACCGGATCGTCATCATCGGCTTCGCATTCTTTGTGGTCTTTCTGGTGTGGGCGCTCTTGAACCACACGCGGCTGGGCCTCTTTGTGCGCGCCATCACGCAGAACCGGCGGATGGCTGACTGCGTGGGCGTGCCGACCGGCCGCATCGACATGCTGGCCTTCGGCCTGGGCTCGGGCATCGCCGGGCTGGCGGGCGTGGCGCTCTCGCAGCTGGGCAACGTGGGGCCCGACCTGGGCCGCGGCTACATCGTGGACTCGTTCATGGTGGTGGTGCTGGGCGGCGTGGGCCAGCTGGCCGGCACGGTCATCGCCGCGCTGGGCCTGGGCGGCGTGAATAAATTCCTGGAGCCTTACGCGGGAGCTGTCATGGCCAAGATCACCATCCTGGTGCTCATCGTGCTGTTCGTCCAAAAGCGGCCGCAAGGCCTGTTCGCCCCCAAGGGCCGGAGCGTCGAATGAAACAGACCGCGCTGACCGACCTGAACCTGCTGGCGCGCCGCCCGCTCTTCTCGAGCCGGGTGTGGGCCGCGCTGGCTGCGGGTGTTGTCCTGCTGGCCCTCCTGCCGCTGATGAATCTGTGGTTTCCGCCGGGCCATACGCTGCACGTGTCGGCCTATGCCGTGGCGTTGCTGGGCAAGTTCATGTGCTACGCCATGGCGGCGCTGGCGCTGGACCTGGTGTGGGGCTATGCGGGCATTCTGTCGCTGGGTCATGGCCTGTTCTTCGCGCTGGGCGGCTATGCGCACGGCATGTACCTGATGCGCGCCATCGGCCGCGACGGCGTCTACCAGAGCGACCTGCCCGACTTCATGGTGTTCCTGGACTGGAAGACCTACCCCTGGTATTGGTCCTTCACCGAGCACTTCTGGTACGCGATGCTGCTGGTGGTGCTGGTGCCCGGCGTGCTGGCGTTCGTGTTCGGCTACTTTGCGTTCCGTTCGCGCATCAAGGGCGTGTACTTCTCGATCATCACGCAGGCGCTGACCTTTGCCGCGATGCTGCTGTTCTTTCGCAACGACACGGGCTTTGGCGGCAACAACGGCTTTACCGACTTCAAGCGCATCCTGGGCTTTGACATCACCGCGCCGGGCACGCGCGCCACGCTTTACTGGGTGACGCTTGCCGCGCTGGCCGGCGCGCTGATCCTGGCGCGCGCGGTCACGCAAAGCAAGCTGGGGCGCGTGCTGACCGCCGTGCGCGACGCCGAGAGCCGCGTGCGGTTCATCGGCTACGACCCGCTGGGCTTCAAGCTGTTCGTGTGGACGCTGTCGGCCGTGCTGTGCGGCATCGCGGGCGCGCTGTACGTGCCGCAGGTGGGCATCATCAACCCGGGCGAAATGTCCACCGAGAACTCCATCGAAATGGTGATCTGGGTGGCCACGGGCGGACGCGGCACGCTGATCGGTCCCATCATCGGCGCGGGCGCCGTCAACGGACTGAAGACCTGGTTCACCAGCGTGCTGCCGGAATATTGGTTGTACGCGCTGGGTCTCATCTTCGTGCTGGTGACCCTGTTCCTGCCCACCGGCATCGTCGGTCTTGCCCGCCGCATCGCGGCCCGCATCCAGGAGAAGAAGGCATGACCACCACGCACACCGAATCGGCCATGCTGGACGGCGGCCCCAGCGGCGACGCCGGCTACGGCCGCGTCAGCCCCAAGGGCCTGGACACCAGCCACGGCGCGATCCTGTACCTGGAAGGCATCACGGTCAGCTTCGACGGCTTCAAGGCGCTGAACGACCTGACGCTGGACATCGGCGTGGGCGAGCTGCGCTGCATCATCGGTCCCAATGGCGCGGGCAAGACCACGATGATGGACGTGATCACCGGCAAGACCCGGCCCACGTCCGGCACGGCCTATTTTGGCCAGAGCATCGACCTGACCACGCTGAGCGAGGCGCAGATCGCGCACGCCGGCATCGGCCGCAAGTTCCAGCGCCCCACGGTGTTCGAGCAGCACACCGTGTTCGAGAACCTGGAGCTGGCCATGAAGACGGACAAGCGCGTGCGCCCCACCCTGTTCTCGCGGCTGACCAGCGAACAGGCCGACCGGATCGGCGAGACACTGGACCTGATCCGGCTGCGGCCCGAGGTCTGGCGCCCCGCGGGCCTGCTGTCGCACGGGCAGAAGCAGTGGCTGGAGATCGGCATGCTGCTGATGCAGGAACCGCAGCTGCTGCTGCTGGACGAACCCGTGGCGGGCATGACCGACGCCGAAACCGAACGCACCGGCGAACTCTTGAACGAACTGCGGGGCCGCCATTCCCTGATGGTGGTGGAACACGACATGGACTTCGTCAACCAGATCGCCGGCGACGGCAAGGTCACCGTGCTGCACGAAGGGTCCGTGCTGGCCGAGGGGCCGATGAGCCGCGTGCAGGCCGACCCGCGCGTGATCGAAGTCTATCTGGGGCGCTGAAAATGCTGGACGTAAGCACGATCGACCAATACTACGGCGGCAGCCACACCCTGCGCGGCGTGTCGCTGGCGGTGCGCCAAGGCGAATGCCTGGCGCTGCTGGGCCGCAATGGCGTGGGCAAGACGACACTGCTCAAGTGCGTGATGGGCGTGCTGCCCGTGGCGCGCGGCGGCATCACGTTCGACGGCGCCGACATTACCCGCCTGGCGCCGCACCAGCGCGCCGCGCGCGGCATGGCGTATGTGCCGCAGGGCCGCGACATCTTTGCGCGGCTGACGGTGGAAGAGAACATCCTGATGGGCATGGCGACCAAGCCCGCGGCCCGGGCCCGCCGCATCAAGGAAGAAATCTTCGAGCTGTTTCCCGTGCTGAAAAGCATGCTGTCGCGGCGGGGCGGCGACCTGTCGGGCGGGCAACAGCAGCAGCTGGCCATCGCGCGGGCGCTGGTGGCCGAGCCCAAGCTCATCATCCTGGACGAGCCCACGGAAGGCATCCAGCCATCCATCATCAAGGACATCGCGCGCGTTATCCACATGCTGCGCCAGCGCGGCGACATCGCGATCCTGCTGTGCGAACAGTATTTCGACTTCGCGCGCGAATTGGCCGACCAGTTCGTGGTGCTGTCGCGCGGCGAGGTGGTGGCCCGCGGCGGGCGCGACACGATCGACGGCGAGGACGTGCGGCGGCATCTATCGGTTTGAGGGGCGTCGCGGCGCTCATCGTTTGGCGCCGCGGATGGACTATGCTCCGGGTCTGCCAGTGCGCATTTGCATCACGCATTGGCATCGCGCATTGGCATTACGCAACACCCGAACAGGAGCTCTCATGTCCGACGTCACCATCTACCACAACCCCAAGTGCGGCACCTCGCGCAACACGCTGGGCCTGATCCGCAACGCAGGCATCGAGCCGCAGGTCGTGCTGTACCTGGAAACGCCGCCTTCGCGCGACACGCTCAAGGCGCTGTTCAAGCAGGCTGGCATCAGCGTGCGAGATGCGCTGCGCGAAAAGGGCACGCCGTATGCGGAACTGGGTCTGGACGACACGTCGCTGTCGGATGACGCGCTGCTCGATGCGATCGAACAGCATCCCATTCTTTTGAACCGCCCCTTCGTGTCGACGCCGCTGGGCGCCAAGCTGTGCCGGCCGTGCGAAGGGGTGTTGGACATTCTTCCGTCCCCGCAACAAGGCGCGTTCGCCAAGGAAAGCGGCGAGCCCGTCATCGACGCGCAAGGCAATCGCATCCAGAAGTAAAAACGGCCGCATCGAAGCGCTTTGCAAGGGAACTGACGGGTACGGTCATTACCATCGCGGCAACCGAATTATTACGCCGCGATGACGTGTCATGGACTTCCTGGAAAGCCTCAATCAGTCCCTTTTTCTTTCGATCAATGCCGACCCCGCCACGCCCGCGTGGCGGATCCACGCCGCTATGCTTTTGGCAAACAAGCTCATCCTGCTGGTTCCGGGCGTCATGGCCGCCGTGTGGCTGTGGGGCAGACAAGCCCAGCGCAGCCTGATGCTCAAGGCGCTGGCCAGCGTCGCCGTGGCCCTGGGGCTCAGCTACGTGTGCGGCGCGCTATGGCCGCATCCGCGTCCCTTCGTGATCGGCCTGGGCCACGTCTTCTTCGCCCACAAGCCCACATCGTCGTTCCCCAGCAATCACACGATCATCATCGCCGCCTTCGCCTTCGCGCTGATCCTGGACCGGCGCTGGGCGGGATGGGGCTGGCTCGCGTTGGCGGGCGCCTTGCTGGTGGGGACGTCGCGCGTGTATCTGGGTGTGCATTTCCCGCTGGATATCGTGGGCGGGATGCTGCTGGCGCCCCTGGCGGCGGCCATCACGGTGCCGGTGTGGCAACGCGCGGGCGAACCGCTGACGGGCGTGGCGCAGGTGGTGTACCGCAAGGTGCTGGCCCTGCCGATTGCGCGCGGATGGATCCGGGGGTAACGGGGGCCGCGACAGCCGTCGCGGCCCCCCTGCCGCTTAATTGATCGCGACCTTGGCTTCCTTGACCAGCTTCGCGTAATTGGTGGTGTCGGCGCCGATGCGCGCCTTCATTTCGGCGGGCGTGTCGCCGATCGGCACCGCGCCGATCTCGGCCATGCGCCGCGTGAAGTCCGGCGAATGGATGATCTTCACCATCTCGGCATTGAGCCGGTCTACCACGTCCTTGGGCGCCGCCGCGGGCGCCAGCACGCCGAACCACGTGCCCATGTTGAACGGCTTCAAGCCCGCCTCTTCCATTGTCGGCACGTCCGGCAGGGCGGCCGAACGCTGGTTGGTGGTCACGGCCAGCGCGCGCAGCTTGCCGCTCTGGATGTGCGCAAGTACCGGGGTGATGGTGTCGAACGACATGTCGATCTGTCCGCCCAGCAGGTCGGTCGTCAGCGGCCCGCTGCCCTTGTACGGCACATGCAACAGCTGCACGTTGCCCGCGCGCTCGAATTGCGCGCCGATCAGGTGCTGGCCCGTGCCCATGCCGTTGGACCCGTAGGTCAGCTTGCCGGGCGAGGCCTGCGCCAGCTTCAGCAGCGAAGCCACGTCCTTGGCCGGCAGTTTGGGATTGACGACCAGCACATTCGGCACGAGCGCCACGGTGGTGACCGGTGCGAAGTCCTTCTGGAAGTCGTAGTTCAGGTTCTTGTACACGCTGGTGGCGATGGTGTGATGCACCGCGCCCATCAGCAGCGTGTAGCCGTCCGGCGCGGCCTTGGCCACGTAGTCGGCGCCCAGCGTCGACCCCGCCCCCGGCTTGTTCTCCACCACCACCGGCTGACCCAGACTTTTGGCTAGCTCCTGCCCCAGTGCGCGCGCCAGCACATCCGTCGTGCCGCCGGCCGGAAACGGCACGACGAGGTTCACCGGGCGCGTCGGATAGGACTGCGCCTGCGCGCCGCCCGCGAATGAAACGCCGATCAGGCAGGCGAACGCCAAGGCGCGCGCCGTCATCGCTTTCTTTTGCATGAGTTGTCTCCTGACTACGAATGAGCTTCGCTTGTTGTTGTGTTGCCCGGTGCGGGCGTCGGATCTGATGTCCTCGTACCTGCACCCGGAATCCCGCTACGCCGCCTTGGCCTGTGCCGATTCGGACAGCTTTTTGCAGACCGCCTTGGTCACCTGCTCGGTCGTCGCGCGGCCGCCCAGGTCGCCGGTGTGCAGCGCGGGATCGGCGGTGACGCTTTCGATGGCCTGCATCAGCCGTGCAGCCGCTTCGGTTTCGCCCAGGTGCTCCAGCAGCATCACCACCGACCAGAAGGTTCCGACCGGATTGGCCAGGCCCTTGCCCATGATGTCGAAGGCCGAGCCGTGGATGGGTTCGAACATCGACGGATAGCGCCGCTCGGGATCGATGTTGCCCGTGGGCGCGATGCCCAGGCTGCCGGCCAGCGCCGCCGCCAGGTCGCTCAGGATGTCGGCGTGCAGGTTGGTGGCAACGATGGTGTCCAGCGACGCAGGTCGGTTGACCATGCGCGCGGTGGCCGCATCGACCAGCTCCTTGTCCCAGGTCACGTCCGGAAACTCGCGGCTGACCTGCACGGCGATCTCGTCCCACATCACCATGGCATGGCGCTGCGCGTTGGACTTGGTGACGACGGTCAACAGCTTGCGCGGGCGCGACTGCGCCAGCTTGAACGCAAAGCGCAGGATGCGCTCGACGCCGGCGCGCGTCATGATCGACACGTCGGTCGCAGCCTCGATGGGATGGCCCTGATGCACGCGGCCGCCCACGCCGGAGTATTCGCCTTCGGAGTTCTCGCGCACGATCACCCAGTTCAGCTGTTCGGGCGTGCAGCGCTTGAGCGGCGCGTCGATGCCCGGCAGGATGCGCGTGGGACGCACGTTCGCGTACTGGTCAAAGCCCTGGCAGATCTTCAGGCGCAGGCCCCACAGCGTGATGTGATCGGCGATGTCGGGGTCGCCCGCCGAGCCGAACAGGATCGCGTCTTTGTCGCGCAGCGCGTCCAGCCCATCGGCCGGCATCATGACGCCATGCTTGCGGTAATAGTCTCCGCCCCAGTCGAAATCCTGGAACTCGAAACGCAGCCCGCCCTGGGCCGCCAGTTCCTGCATGACGCGCTGGCCGGCAGGAATCACTTCCTTGCCGATGCCGTCGCCGGGGATGGTTGCAATGCGATAGATCTTCATGGTGCCAGCGCTCCGTGCGGGGTGAATGCTGCTGGCACTGTACCGAGCGCGACGCGAGGCGCACGCGCCCAGATTCACAACATTTTCAACCTGAAGTTGAAAATGCGGGGTGGGCCGACGACGGCGGCTGCGCGCTGCGCCAGTCCGCCTCGTGCGCCAGCAGCCAGCGCTTGCGGGCCAGGCCGCCGCCGTACCCGGTCAGCGCGGCGTTGGCGCCGATCACGCGGTGACACGGAATCACGATGTCCACCGGATTGGCGCCATTGGCCAGCCCGACCGCGCGCACCGCCGTGGGCCGCGCGATCCGCGCCGCAAGCGTGCCGTAGCTGATGGTGCAGCCGCCGTCGATGCCGCGCAGCGCGTGCCAGACCTGCTGCTGGAACGGCGTGCCGCCAAAGGCGACCGGAAGCGCCGAGATGGCGTCCACATCGCCGTCGAAATACGCTCGCAACGCGCGGACCGTGCGCTGGCGGTTTTCGGACAGCTGTGTGACATTCACATCCCCGTCCGAAATCCGCTAGATCTTGTCCGCCCGGCGGCGTTAGCATCGCCTCATGAACCTGAACCACGATGCCTGCTACAGCGCCATCCAGGTGCGCGACGCCCGCTACGACGGCCGCTTCTTCACGGCCGTTAAAACCACGCGCATCTACTGCCGGCCGGTCTGTCCGGCGCGCACGCCCCTGTCCAAGAACGTCACGTTCTTCTCGACCGCCGCGGCCGCGCAAGAGGCGGGTTTCCACCCGTGCCTGCGCTGCCGTCCGGAAACGGCGCCCGAACTGGGCCCTGGCCACGAACTGCCGGCCAGCGTGACGCGCGCGCTGCAGCGCATCGAACTGGGCGCGCTGGACGAGGCCGGCGTCGATGTGCTGGCGCAGCGCCTGGGCATCGGCGAACGGCAGTTGCGCCGCCAATTCCGCCAGCATCTGGGGGCCTCGCCCGTCGCGTTCGCACAGACGCGCCGCGTGCTGCTGGCCAAGCAGCTCATCCACGAAACGCAGCTTCCCATGGCCGAGATCGCGTTCGCTGCCGGTTTCGGCAGCATCCGCCGCTTCAACGAGGTGTTCCTGGACCTGTTCGGCCGCGCGCCCGGCGAATTGCGGCGTTCAGGCAAGCCGGAAGTGCCTGCCGGACGGGACGGAGAAATCAAGCTGTTGCTGCGTTATCGCCCCCCCTACGACTGGGACGCCATGCTGGCCTTCCTGCGGCTGCGCGCGATCCCCGGGGTGGAATCCGTGACCGGCGACACCTATGCGCGCACCATCAGCCTGGACGGCGCGCAGGGCACGGTCACGGTCCGGCCGGGCGCCGGCGACGCGCTGCACGTGACGGTGCGCTTTCCCCGCCTGCAATCGCTGCCCGCGATCATTGCGCGCCTGCGCCGCGTCTTTGATCTGGCCAGCGACCCCACGGCCATTGCCGCGCAGTTTGCCGCCGATCCGGTCATGACGGGGCTGATGCACGCGCGGCCGGGCTTGCGCGTGCCGGGCGCGTGGGACGGGTTTGAACTCGCCATGCGCGCGGTGCTGGGCCAACAGATCACGGTGGCCGCGGCCATCCGGCTGGCCGGCAAGCTGGTGGCGGCGCACGGCGCGCCGCTGACGCAACCGGACAGTGCGCTGACCCATGTGTTCCCCGAGCCCGCAACGGTGGCCGCCGCCGAGCTGGCATCGCTGGGCATGCCGCGCAGCCGCGCGGCGACATTGTCGGCGGTGGCCGCAGCCGCCGTCGCGGACCCGCATCTCTTTGACGCCGCGGTCGATCTGGAAGACGCGGTGCGGCGGCTGCGCACCATACGCGGCGTGGGGGAATGGACGGCGCAGTACATTGCGCTACGGCAATTGCGCGAACCGGATGCGTTTCCGCATGCAGACATCGGCCTGATCCGCGCACTGGAAAAGCTGGAATCCCGGCCCTACACGCCCGCACAGCTGCTGGCGCGGTCCGAGGCCTGGCGGCCGTGGCGCGCCTATGCGGCGCAGCACCTTTGGACGGCCTGACCACCGCTCGGGCGGCCGGCCTTCACCAACGCCCCTCCGAGCCTTCGCCAAAATACGCCACCAGAAAGTCCACGAACACGCGCACCTTCGCGGACAGGTGATGCCGTTCGGGGAACACCGCGTAGATGTCGGCCTGCGGCAGCGCATAGTCTTCCAGCACCTGCACCAGACGGCCGCTGCGCAGGTAGCGGGCCAGATCCCATTCGGCGCGTTGCAGGATGCCCAGGCCCGCCAGCCCCCAAGTCAGCGTGACCTCGCCGTCGTTGCTGCTGAGATTGCCGCGCACCTTCACGGTTTCGCTGCGCCGGCCGCGGGTGAACCGCCACAGGCCATAGGCCGCCTCGTTCTGGCGCAGCACGATGCACTGATGCCGCGCCAGGTCGTGCGGCGTGGCCGGCGTGCCGTGTTTTTTCAGGTAGCCGGGCGACGCGCAGACCAGGCGGCGGTTGGGCGCGATCTTGCGGGCGATCAGGCTGGTGTCGGGTAGATCGCCGAAGCGCACGGCAACGTCGAAGGCCTCGCGCACAAAGTCGGCGGGCCGGTCGGTCAGCTGCAATTGCAGCGAGACTTCGGGGTATTTCTGCGCGAATTCCGCGATGGCGGGCGCGATGTAACTGCGCCCGAAACCGAGCGGCGCATTGACCTTGAGCAGCCCGCGCGGCGCGGCCTGCCGGCTGGCGATGAGCGCATCCAGATCGTCGATTTCGCCCAGGATGCGGCGGGCGTTTTCCAGGTAGACCTCGCCCTCTGCGGTAAGGCTCAGGCGCCGCGTGCTGCGGTTGAACAGCCGCACGCCCAGCCGCGCCTCGATCTGCGCGAGGCGCTTGCTGACCGCGGCGGGCGTGACGTCAAGCTCGCGCGCCGCGGCCGACATGCCGCCCGCGCGCGCAAGTTCCACGACAAGAAGCAGCTCGCCGGAATGGCCCATCGGTGTGGACCGGCCGCTCAGTCGCGGAAGTTCTCGAACTGCAGCGGCAGGTCGACGTCGGTCTTTTTCAGCAGCGCGATGGCGGTCTGCAGGTCGTCACGCTTCTTGCCGGAGATGCGCAGCTTGTCGCCATTGATCTGCGATTCGACCTTGAGCTTGGCGTTCTTGATGGCGGCAATGAGCTTCTTGGCCACGGGCTGCTCGATACCCTGCTTGATCGTGACCTTCTGGCGGGCGCCGCCCAGGTTTTCGAGCGGGTCGGCCACATCCAGGCAGCGCACGTCGATGCCGCGCGCAGACAGGCGGCCGCGCAGGATGTCCAGCATCTGCTTGAGCTGGAACGCGCTGGACGCGACCTGGGTCACGACGAAGCCTTCGAGTTCGAACTTGGCGTCCGTGCCCTTGAAATCGAAGCGCGTGGCCAGTTCGCGGTTGGCCTGGTCGACGGCGTTGGCCAGTTCGTGTTTGTCGACTTCGGAGACGACGTCAAAAGTGGGCATGACACGGGATCCTGTGAAAATTGGCGGAAAAATGCAATGCCCGCCATTTTACCGGCCTCGCGCGCGGCGTCACGCCGTCATGCCATCACCACCAGCAGGCGCTCGGGTTGCAAGGGATGCGGCATGACGTGGGCGTCGATACCGTAGGCCAGGAACAGGTTCCGCGGGGTCAGCACCTGCGCCGGCGTGCCCGCCGCAATGGCGCGGCCGCCGCACAGCAGCAACAGGCGGTCGCACCAGCGCGCCGCCAGATTCATGTCGTGCAGGATCACCAGTACCCCCGTATCGCCATCGTGGGCCAGACCCGCCGCCACGCGCAGTAGATCGCCCTGGTGCTTGGGGTCCAGGCTGGCGGTGGGCTCGTCCAGCAGCAGATAGCGCGGTTCGCCCTGCCCGCGCGCCGCCTTGCACTGCACCAGCACCCGGGCGAATTGCACGCGCTGCTGCTCGCCGCCGGACAGCTCGGGGTAACGGCGCGCGCACAGATGCGCCACGTCGGCCCAGCCCAGCGCCTGCTCCACCAGCGCGTCCACCTGCGCGGGCGACAGCTCCGGAAACGGATAGGCGCCCATCCCCACCACCTCGCGCACGTCCAGATCGAAACTGAGCCCGGGCTTTTGCGGCAGCACCGCGCGCAAGCGGGCCTGCTGGCGGTGCGCCAGCCGCCGCACGTCGGCATCGCCCAGCCGGACCGTGCCCGAATCGGGCGCCAGTTCGGACGACATTGCCCCCAGCAGCGTCGACTTGCCCGCGCCGTTGGCGCCCAGCAGGCCCACCACTTCGCCGGGCCGCACCGCCAGCGACACCTTGTCCAGGATGCGGCTGGCCCCGCGCGTCAGCACCAACTCATCGGCCGCGAGCATCATCCATGCCTCCGGCCGCGCGCCAGCAGCCACAAGAAAAATCTATGGTCAGCCCGATTTTTGCAAGCGGGTTTGTGTTGGCGTAAATTGGGCTTTGCTCAAATCTATTCGGA